>JAUXGC010000154.1 GCA_030622375.1 Sulfurovum sp. | reverse complement strand
TTGTGCAGATTGTAGGTGGGACTGAAGTCGCCACTTCCAAGAGCAATAAGTTTTGAATATTTAGTAAGGAAACAACATTGGCAAAAGTAGTACCACAAAAAAATATTCGTAATTTCTCCATTATCGCACACATTGACCATGGAAAATCTACATTGGCTGATCGTATCATACAAGAGTGTGGAGCGGTATCGGACAGACAAATGTCGGCACAGGTAATGGATACAATGGATATAGAAAAAGAGCGTGGGATTACTATTAAAGCACAAAGTGTACGTTTGAACTATACTAAAGATGGGGAACAATATATTTTAAATCTTATAGACACCCCCGGTCATGTTGATTTCTCTTATGAAGTGAGTCGCTCTTTAGCATCTTCAGATGGGGCACTGCTTATTGTTGATGCTGCACAGGGGGTTGAAGCACAAACCATAGCGAATGTATATATTGCTATAGAAAATGATTTAGAGCTTTTGCCAGTGGTAAACAAGATAGACCTTCCTGCAGCTGATCCAGATAGAGTACTGAGTGAACTTGAAGAAGCCATAGGCATTGATGCAACAGAACACAACCTTGTTTCTGCTAAAACAGGTCAGGGTGTTGCAGAGCTTGTAGATAGTATCATAGAGCGTATCCCCGCACCAAATGGTGATGAAAGTGCACCACTTAAAGCACTTATTTATGATAGTTGGTTTGATAATTATCTTGGTGCCTTGGCATTGGTACGTATTTTTGACGGTAGTCTTCAAAAGGGGCAAATAGTAAAAGTGATGGGAACGAAAGATGACCATCAGGTACTTAATCTTATGTATCCAAATCCTATCTCTCCCATTAAAGCAGCAGAGATACGAACAGGGGAGATAGGCATCGTAGTGATGGGGCTCAAAACGGTTGATTCACTCAAAGTGGGAGATACTATTACCGATGCAAAAAATCCTACAAAAGAAGCTGTGCACGGCTTTGAACCTGCTAAACCATTTGTATTTGCCGGAATCTATACGATAGAAACAGATAAGTTTGAAGACCTGCGTGATGCACTGAACAAACTCAAACTCAACGACTCGTCATTAAGTTTTGAACCAGAGAGTTCTATGGCATTGGGGTCTGGATTTAGAACTGGTTTTTTGGGTATGCTTCATATGGAAGTGGTTAAAGAGCGTTTGGAACGCGAATTTGACCTTGAGCTAATTGCTACAGCACCTACAGTTGTTTACAAGATAAAGCAAACAAATGGTGAAGAGTTTGAGATACAAAATCCAAGTGAATTACCTGAACCTCAAAAAATAGATAAAATTTTTGAGCCGTATGTCAAAGCGACTATTTTGACACCGCAAGAGTACCTAGGAAATCTTATCAAGCTACTCAATGACCGTCGTGGAATCCAGATAAAAATGGATTATCTGAATGAAACACGTGTACTCTTGGAGTATGATATCCCTATGAATGAGATAGTTTTAGACTTTTACTACAAATTAAAGTCTATTACCAAAGGGTATGCAAGTTTTGATTATGATCCTATAGGATTTAGAGAAGGTAAACTTGTTAAGCTTGATATTCGTGTAGCTGGTGATATAGTTGATTCTCTCTCTATCATTGTACCTGAAGATAAAGCACGCACAAGAGGTCTTGCCTTTGTAGCACAGCTCAAAGAGCTTATACCTAGACAACTTTTTGAAGTGGCTATTCAAGCGAGTATCGGAAATAATGTTATAGCTCGTTCAAATGTAAAATCTATGGGTAAAAATGTTACGGCGAAATGTTATGGCGGTGATATTACTCGAAAAAGAAAACTCTTAGAGAAGCAGAAAGCTGGTAAAAAACGGATGGAGTCTATCGATAAAGTACAAGTACAACAAGAGGCATTTATGGCTGTTCTAAAGTTGGACAGTTAAAATGGGTGTGGGCTGGGCTCTTCATATACACATTTTAGCTGCCATTGCATGGATAGGTGGTTCTATCTTTATGTTTACTCTTGGTGTAACCATGAGAGATAAAAAAGCACAAAAAGCAGTTTATCCTCATATAGGACCAATATTTGGTTACTTTGAAGTGGTTGCACTAATGTTTCTGCTTGGTACAGGCTCATACATGATTACCGACTATGGACTTATAGAGCTTCTTTTTACAGATTATCATTCTGAAGTGATAGATGCTTTACGTATAAAGCTTTGGATGGTATTGGTACTTTTGATTGTAACAGTGATACATTTTGTTATAGCACTTAAGACGAATAATATAGAGCGTACACACATGGAACACCTTGTATCTCGTGGTTCATCGATGCTTATATTTTTCTTAAATCTTTTTGTTTTACATTATGCAATGGTGATAAGAGATATACTTTAGAAGTATGTTTCTTATCGCTTTATAAAATTTATGAGACAAAAGGATAAATATGAAAATTATAGTGATATTTTTATTGTTGTACGGTGTATTATTTGCGGATGTTTTAAACGTAAAAGATACATTTCCTTACGATAGTTTTAATGACCAATTTGATAAAAAAGTGGCTATTACCCCTCAAACCAAAAAGATTATTATTTCATTTAGTAAAAAAAATGGTAAAGCTGTTAAAACCTTTTTGCAGACCCATAAAGGCTATCTAAAAAAGGAACAAGCAGTGTATCTGGCAGATGTAAGTTCTGTACCTTCTTTGGTGATGTTTTTATTTATGGGGCCCGCATTAAAAGATAATAATTTTAGTATAGGATTGATAGAAGATGAAGAGATAGTAGAAATACTTCCTAAAGTTGAAAGTAAAACTACCGTGATCAGTCTAGATAAAATGTATATTAAGTCGATAAAATTTGTAGACAATTTGCAGTCGACGGTTAAATAGAGTTAATAAGTGACCGTTAAATAACTTATTGGCTCCTATGTTGTGTTACGTGGTCGTGGTAGTAGTGTTTAGGCTTTTAAGTTTTTCTGCTAGCCACATTTTTATAACGGCTTGACGACTTACTCCAACATGTTTTGCTTCTCTATCTAAAGATTGCACCATCCAAGTAGGAAAGTCAATATTTACTCTTTTTGGTTCTTCATTTATCATTTTAATCTTTGATGTATCAAAATGTTCTAATATGTCTTCTTGATTATCATCAAATATTTTATCTAGCTCTGATGCTTTCATAAAGTTTAGTCTCCTTTTCTCTTGATCGTCTTACAGAAATAATTCTAATGTTTATATCTCTGTAGGTAATTATTGCAGTATAGTTTTTAGAATTAATTTGACCTAAGATTAAAAACCTTTTTTCATCTTCACTTTGTGGAGATGGTATTTCAAAAGAGTATGGGTCTTCCCATAACTTTTGAGCTTCTACAAAGTCAATATTATGTTTAGACATATTAATAGTGCTTTTTACTTTGTC
>JAUXGC010000135.1 GCA_030622375.1 Sulfurovum sp. | reverse complement strand
CATTTTCTACTATTTTCATATTTTTTATAAGTATAGCATATTGTTATCGTGTAGAGGTCTCTTAGAGTTTATCTGATACAATAATCCATTATAAAATAATCAAGGAACTTTAATGGCATTTATAGAAGTAGATGAAGATAATTTTGAACAGGTATTAACTGAAGAGTTTAATAAAAAGAAAATTGTTATTTTAAAGTTTGGTTCGGAGTTCTGTGACCCTTGTCATGCGTTGGAATGTGAACTTGAAGATGTAGATGATGAGTGTGAAGATGTATCTGTGCTCATTATAGATACCAATGAGTCACCTGAATTGGCAGAACAGTACGAGGTATATCAGTTACCTACAATGGTCATCTATAAAACTAGAACGCAGATGCTCTACAATAAAGAAGGCGTGATACTTTCTCAGGATATTAATGAAATTATAGGGAAGTAGCTTATATATACACTGGTGTCCCCACGAGGACTCGAACCTCGAGCTAGACCTTAGGAGGGTCCTGCTTTATCCAGTTAAGCGATAAGGACATATTGTTTGGAAGATTATAACAAATTTTTAGTTGCAAATCAAAGAAATAAGGAATGCAATAGTATTTTTTTAAACAAGTATTTTTATTCTTTTTTAGATTTATATTGTGGAGTGTAATTTTGAGATTTATATAAATAGATTTTTACTATCTTCGTCAGTTAAATTTAACTGTGCTTTGTGTGAATATCTAGTTTTTTGGTTTTAGCAACTATGGAGATTGTACTCCATAGTTGTTTTTACAACCTATAGAGGTGTTACGTTTTCTGCCTGTGGACCTTTTTGACCTTCGCCAACTTCAAATGTTACCGCTTGACCTTCAGCTAGTGTCACACGACCACCATTATCATTATTTACTTGACGAAAGTGTACGAATACATCGCTTCCACCATTCTCTTGTTGAATAAATCCATAACCTTTTTCATCGTTGAACCATTTTACAGTTCCATTTACTAATTCTGCCATTTTTATACCTTTGGTAATAATATTCACTTAATAAATAAGTGGAATCCAAATCGGAGAGAGTCTTTCGGAGTCTAGCAGAGCTTTACACACACACTTAACACACGAGAGATGAACTCGAACCTCATCTTTCATCGCATATATTGTAGCTTCTTTTCTTAGAGTTAAGCTTATTTGTTGAAAAGTAATATTATTTTTTGTGATAAACTAATTTTTTATGGTGTAGGGTTCTTCTAAGTAAGTGTACACTATGAGTTAATTACCTTCATCTTGTGCAAAAGATGAAGGTAGTAAAGTGTTTAAAACTTGTAACTTGCACCATCGGTAAAGCCAATAACAGAGTTGTCATTGCTTGTAAGTGTATCAAATCCACTATCGTCATAAAATCTAGTATAGTCAAGAAATACATCTACATTATCTGTAGCAGATACACTAAAACCACCACCATACTGAATACAAGATTCAGAGTATGAAGAACCATTATCATTCATTTGCATACACAACCCATACCCTAAACCTACACAAGGGTCACTATTGTTTACTAGAGGAGTTTCTACTACTATTGGCTCTACTGGCGCAATATTTCCACCAGTCATCGCCAAAATTTATTTTTTTATACTTACTTTGAGAGCCAATCATCTAAAAGTACTAGCTCATTCAAAGGTTTAGATTTCACTTCTATAATTTCTGCAAAACTTTTGACGCCCATAGAGAGTAAGTATTGGAGGTTGTCATCAAAATTAGCACCTTCTATGACAAAAATATTGGATTTATGTACTTCAAACATATACCCCCCATTTGGAATAGGAGACATAGATAGCGTGACAGTGTAATGGTCTTTGATAATACTCTCTTTTTGTGAATACATAAGTCCTATGTTGTATCCCTCATTTGCAAATCCTCGTATGGCTACAACTAAAACTTGATTCTTCCCATCTTTAGATGAGTTAAATATACCAGTAATGTCTTTAATAGTGGAGTATCCAGGAATTTTTGCAAGAAGAGACTGAAGCCATCCGGCAAGTTTTGTCTTCATAAAGTGACCAGTAAAATACAATAAAAGTAGAAAAATAATAATGACTAACATAAGCCATAAAAACTCATGATGTTCAGGAGTAAACCCTACACTCTTAAATACAATACTTACCAAGAGGTCTATTTTTCCATAGAGCCAGAGTATTACGATTAGTATTATAACAACTGGTAAAAGACCAAAAAGACCTTGAAGAACAGTACGGGTGAAGTGTCTGAGGATTTTGTTATTTTTCATCTATTCTAACTCCTCCAACCAAACTTCAACATCCGCATCACTAGCCATCTTCCAGTCAGCTCTTGGACTCAAGGAGATAGTTCCTACTTTAGGTCCATCAGGCATACAACTTCGTTTAAACTGTTGTGTGAAAAAACGTTTTAAAAATACCTTTAGCCACTTAGTGATAGTTTCTTCATCGTATTTAGTATCAAACGCTATAGACGCTAGAAATCGTATCTTTTTTGGTTTTGCTCCGTACTTAATAAAATGGTATAAAAAGAAGTCATGTAACTCATAAGGACCTACTATGGCTTCAGTCTCTTGGACTATTTCATCATCTCTATGAGGAAGTAGCTCAGGACTAATAGGAGTATCTAAAATATCGTCAATAATAGAAGCAATATCTTTATTGTTTTTATAATATTCTATAACATATTGGATAAGTGTTTTTGGTATTCCTGAGTTTAAAGCGTACATACTCATGTGGTCACCATTGTATGTGCTCCATCCAAGGGCTATCTCGCTTAAATCACCAGTACCTATAACTAAACCGGCTTCCTTGTTTGCCATATTCATAAGTATGGAAGTTCTTGCTCTTGCCTGAACATTTTCATATGTAATGTTATGCTCATTTTTGTCATGTCCTATGGATTCAAACTCTTTTAGTGAAATATCTGTAATATCTATGGTTTTAAGTGTTACACCTAATGTTTCACAAAGCTTTACGGCATTTGATTTTGTACGGCTTGTAGTACCAAAGCCGGGCATAGTAACAGCGATGATATTTTTTACATCCCAATCCATCATCTCAAAGGCTCTGTGTGTAGAGAGTAGGGCAAGAGTAGAGTCAAGACCTCCGCTTACACCTATGATGGCTTTTTGTATGCCTGTATGACTCATACGCTTGATGAGACCGTGAGCCTGAATGTTGACTATCTCGTCACATCGATGCTTTTTCTCTGTGTATCGTGATGGAACAAAAGGCATAGGGTTAATGCTTCGTTCAAGTTGATTTATAGTTGGTAGATTATCCACTTTGATAGTACGTATTTTTTTGCGTCTGCCGTCACAAAAGCTTGACTCATTAAGGCGTAGCCATCTGAGGCGTTCTAAATCAATATCAGCAGTAATGAGGATACTCTTCATACTGAAACGTTCACTTTGTGCTAAAGTAGAACCATACTCACTTATGATGGCGTGACCTCCAAAGACAGTATCGGTTGTAGATTCACCAACACTTGCGGAAGTATAAACATACGCAGCCATACATCTAGCACTCTGTGTGCGTACTAACTCTTCACGGTACTCATGTTTACCTATGAGTTCATTACTTGCGCTTAGATTAAAAATGAGATTTGCACCATTGCTTGCCATATGGTTACTAGGTGGAGTGACTGCCCAAAGATCTTCACATATCTCTATTCCAAAGGTCATATCTTTTTTGTCTGCAAAGAGTAAATCTACCCCAAAAGGTACATCTTTGCCTAAAAGTTCAGTAGAGGTTCGCACTAT
>JAUXGC010000150.1 GCA_030622375.1 Sulfurovum sp. | reverse complement strand
TGAAAAATAAAGTCATGAGAGAGTAAAAATCCCAAATAAACTAAATTTAAAATAAATATACTAAATAGTGGTTTACATATTTTACATTTATAAAAATATCTTAAATGAGAATAAAAAAGAACATATACCAATAGTGATGAAAAAATAGTTAAGGAGAGAGGCAAAGAGAGATTAATTTCAAGATTAATAAAATAAAACAGTGAAATAAAAATATAAGATATTTTTCCTTTTTCTATACCTTGCATCAATAGGTACCCCATTATCCCAATAAGAAGCGGTAAAAAAACATATATAGAGATAAACATAGGATAAAACAGTACAAATAGGCAAATAAACGAAAAACGTACAAATCTATAAAGATTATCCATATATTAATTCAAACTTTAAGATAACTTATGGACTAATGCTGTCTCATTGCATACTGGAAAGTGAATACATTTAATACAGTCAGCCCATATTTTGTGTTCTGGTATTAACTCTTTATTGATTTCAACAAAGTCAAGTTTTTTAAAAAAATCTGGCAAATACGTAAGAACAAGAACTTCTTCTTCTACTCCTAATACTTTTGCTTCTTTTAATGCAAATTCAACTATTTGCTGTCCAATTTTCTCTCCACGATACTTTTCATCTACTATAAGGCTTCGTATCTCGGCAAGTCGTCTAGAGTGAATATGCAGTGCGGCATAACCTGCTAACTTTTTTCCATCTTTAGCTAGAACATACGAACGTATATTTGTTGATACTTCATCTTCAGTTCGGCTAAGTATGATGCCTTCTTTTACTTCTGAAGATACTAATATTTGCATAGTAGGAATATCTTGTAGTTCTGCTTTTACAAGTCTTATCACCCATTCACCTCCACGCAATTCTTTTCATCTCCCACATCAAAAATAGTTTTAAGTATTTCATAATGAATCTGTTGATGTCCATTTTTTTTCAAATTGGACAGTGTTATTGCACTTGGAAATTCACGCTTAAGCTTACTACGCTCTTTTTGATTTAGCTTGTCTATCTTGGTAAAAACAGTTAAATATTTCTGATCTGGACGAATAAATTTGGATATATAGTGCTCTACATCATCATCAATCTTAGCATGTGGGTGGCGTGCATCTCGCAGATGTATAAAGAGTCTTATGGATACTCGATGTTCTATAAACTCTATCAAGTTTTTCTGCCATATCTCTTTGAGTGATTTAGATACTTTTGCATATCCAAACCCTGGTAAGTCTACAAAACGAACAGAATAACTTGCCTCGTTATATAAATAGCGTGTTTCAAAAAAGTTAATAAGCTGTGTTTTTCCTGGAGTAGCCGAACTCTTGGCTAGATTTTTTCTTTGAGTGAGAGTATTTAAAGTAGAGCTTTTACCAACATTTGAGCGTCCTAAAAAAACCACTTCACTCATATCTTCCGACAACGAGTCTGCAATACTTTGTGCTGATTTTACAAAGTTTGCTTCTACAATACGTGGTGCATTCACTCGGTACTGTCCATATCAAATATAAATTTAACTGGTTTTTTCTTGTTTCCTGCAACATTCAAACTACCAGTCAACATCTCTAGCCTAATCAAATCTCCATTGACATGGCGTTTATTGGCTAAATCTTCTATAACTGCTTTACCTTCAAAAATATATTCTGATTTTTTAACACCATAGGTTACTTTGTCCGCTTTTCCTTTATAAAAACTTTTTTCATCTTTGAGTTCAAAACTAACCGAGCCTGCAGCTTCATACATTTCAGTTTCATTATTTTCATTAAAATAGACAACTACTTTGTCTCCATGTAGCCAACTACCTGACTGCTTAATCTTTACATTGCCTATAAAATGTACCTCTTTTTTCAAGTCTTCTGCCTTCATAGAGTCAGATGTGACTTCTACTTTTTCGGCAAAAAGTGTTAGAGAGAGTACGATAAAAAGCATAATTTTAAAAAATTTCAACTAAAATCCTTTTTAAATTAATTTAAAAAATATTGTACCATTATATTACTTTTCAGTGGTATAAATGGTTGCGTCAATTTGCTCTGCAAAAGCCTCTTTTGTCTCCATATCATAACGCAATGTATCTCCATATATAATATTTTTATTCATTGTTGCGATAAAAGATGTAGAAATATTTAGAATTTTTGTTTTTTTGTTATAAATAGCATGTTGCGTCATATAATCAAAACCCTCTTTTTGATTTATTGTAATATTGCCATCTAAAATAAGTATATCTCCCTTATAAATACCTTTTTTTGCACGAAGCAGTTGTATATTTTCTGTATGATATTTGATATTATCTAAGCTTAAAGTATCTGCATCTTTTATACCATAAGTGCTAAAAGCCGTACTTTGCATAGAGGCTGTATTGACTTCCGTAAATGTTGTATTGGTAAATTCCATCTCTTTGGTAGAGTACTGCTTAGAGGCAAATTCATGCTTGAGCTCTACCATATATGTTCCTGACAAAATAGCCACAATAAGCACAACAATAAATATTTCTAATTTTAATCCCATAATTCCAAATACTTCTTTTCAAGACCCTCTTTTACCATAAGATGCTCTATCATCTCTCTTACAGCACCATCTCCACCCCTACTAGAGAGAACCACTGTTGCTATTTTATCTACATATACACTTGCATCCCTAGGAACAAACGAAATTTTAGCTGCTTTTAACATCTGCAAATCATTTAAGTCATCGCCAATGGCTGCAACATTTTCCATGCTCAAATCAAGTTTTACTAAAAGCTCTTCTAAAACCTCTTTTTTATTGTGAATGCCTTGATAAAAGTGCTCTATACGCAACTCTTTGGCACGACGAGCTACTATGTTGGAACTTCTGCCAGTAATGATAGCTACTTGCTTACCAAGCTTTCTCCAACTAGCAATAGCTAGTCCATCTTTAACGTTAAAAGATTTAATCTCGTCTCCATTTTCACTATAGGTAATACGACTGTCTGTCATAGTTCCGTCAACATCCAAGACTATTAATTCTATGCTCATAGTACACCTTTAGTACTTGGAATACCTGCATTTTCATTCAGTGCAACAGCTCTACGTAGTGCAAGTGCAAGTGCCTTAAAAGCTCCCTCTACAATGTGATGTTTATTTTTACCACGATTATAAATAAGATGGAGAGTGAGTGGCAAATTAAATGCAAAAGCTCTAAAAAACTCCTCTACCAACTCAACATCAAAATCCCCTACTTTTCCACCTATTGGAAGCTCATAAACAAGAAACCCACGGTTAGAGAGGTCTATATCACAACTGATACTTGCTTCATCCATTACTACTGTAGCACTACCAAAACGCTCTATGCTCTGCACAGGGTAGATGGCCTTATTAAATGCTTGTCCAATGACTATACCTACATCTTCTACCGTATGATGGTCATCAATATGAGTGTCTCCAGTACATACCACTTCTAAGTCAATATGTGCATG
>JAUXGC010000142.1 GCA_030622375.1 Sulfurovum sp. | reverse complement strand
GATCTTGGAATAGGAGTTGCAGACATTGAAAGAAGATGTACATCAATCGCTATCTCTTTGAGTGCTTCTTTCTGCTTCACACCAAACTTATGCTCCTCATCAATAATAACAAGTGCTAAGTTTTTAAACTTGGCTTTAAGCAAGGCATGTGTACCTACCACCACATCTATAGTTCCCTCTTCTAGTCCTCTAAGCGTACTATTTTTCTCTTTTATCGTTGAAAACCTATCTAGCTTGGCTACGGTAATACTATGTCCATAAAAACGCTCTTTTAAGCTTTTGTAGTGTTGGGAGGTAAGCAAGGTAGTAGGAGCTATCATCATCGTTTGATAGCCATTTTTTACAGCTAGAAACATACCGTTCATTGCTACTTCTGTTTTGCCAAAACCTACATCTGCGGAGAGTAGCCTATCCATTATTTTACCACTGGACATATCATCTAACATATCATAAATGGCTTTCTCTTGGTCTTCTGTATGCACAAATCCTGCTTGAGCCATAAAAATAGTATGTTCTTCTGATTCTTTTTTAAGTTTAATACCTTTTTTAAGATGTCGCTTGGCAGAAAGGTCAATAATCTGTGAAGCTATAGCAAAAAGTTTATCTTTAACTTTTGCCTTGAGCTTCTTAAAACTAACTTTCCCCAGTTTGTCCAAAATAGGCAGAGCTCCACCCTCCGCAACATAACGGTCTATCACTTCAAGACTTGATACTGGAATAAGCAGGGAGTCTTCATTTTGATATGACATAACTACAAACTCACTTATCGCTCCTAAAACATCACGCTTTTCTATGCCCCTGAAGATACCCACACCATGATTTTCGTGCACTACATAATCACCAGAACTTAGTTCATCTAAAATGATACTGGCTTTTTTAACTCGTTTACGCTTCATAGGTTTATTGAGTGAAATAATCAACCTATCACTTCCAAGAAGGTTGACAATCCCCTCTTGATAAACAAACTTTATATTTTCAAAAGAACTTAGTTCTGAACCACGAACAATACTCTCATTTTTAGCAATAATTATAATCTTTTTATCTCTATGAGACTCCAAAAGTTTATTAGGGTTAACCACTTCAAGGTCACGGTACTTATTTCCCTCTGGGATAGAAGGAAGTAAAAATGATTTACGAGAAACAAGTGGTTGACTTAACTCATATACCTCTTTGAGTTCCTCGTCTAAAACAGATGCCAATACCCCATCAAACTGTTCTAACGCACTTTGCCCTAACTCATCTAAATGCCACAATCCAAGTGAATCTATATCTTTAACAAATGTATCATATACGCTTCGCTCAGTTCTATTTTTAAGGGCTTCATATTGGGTTTTGTCTAACGCTAAAAAAGCGGGGATTATATTTAAAGTTTCCAACTCATCTGGGAACCGTTTCTGAGTACTTTCATCATAATTATGGATAGCTTCTACCTCTTCATCAAAAAGAGAAATACGGTATGGCTTGTCTGCATGTATAGGATAAATATCTATAATATCTCCACGAAACGAGACTTCTCCTTTTTGCGTTGCGATATCCACAAAATGATAGCCCCAACAGTAGAGTCTCTCTTTAAGTTCATTTAACTTTAGAGTATCTCCAAATTCGATGTTATCTTCTATAAAAAAATCTGATTTTGGAAAGGGTACGAGTAGTGTTCTTAATGGCGAGATAAGCAGTTTTTTTGTCTGACATTGATGGTATGCTGAGAGTTGCGCAAAAAGCAACTGTACATCTTCATAATATGCGCGCAAATCTTCACCTACAGAAATACGCAAATCAGGCAAAACAAAAGTATCAAAACCAAGCAGAACTGCTACATCTCGTATATGTAGTGCTTCTGTATCATTCTTACAAACGAGTAACTTTGTTGCTTTTAAATCTTCTAAATATTGATATATATTACTTTGATACATCTAATTTATTTAACCTTTTCTTGTAGGGTGTTGTCTCCCGACAACACCTTTAATATTCAATAGATAATTATATTTATTTTTATCCACATTATTGGTGTCGTTAGGACACAACACCCTACGATTCTCTCTGCTTTAAAAACGCTTCCACAACATAAAACGATCCAAAAACCAAATAGTTTTCATTTGTATCTATCTTGCCCTCAAAATAACTATATTGAATACCTACTTTGTTTAGTGCTTTTTCTATGGCGTTTAAGGTTGCAGCTCTTTGTGAATGGATAGGAATAATCTCAACTCTTTTGACTTTAGGTTTAAGTGTTTGCAGTACTTTCTCATAATCTTTATCATCAAGACTATTATAGATAAGAACAACTCTCTCTTCTAGCGCTTTTTCTATGGCTCTTGCGGCCAAGGGATTGTGTCCTACATCTATACGAATGTTTGGTGCAAGTTGATAAAAACGTCCGAACAGCTCTAAAGACTTTAAGTCATTGATATCGTATTTGATATTTAAAATATCTAGAGCCTGTAAAGCCACCATAGCATTATCTACTAGATAATCGGCCCAACCTTTTTGTTTGGCGATATTTTGTATTTTGTAGGAATCAACCTGTGTGTTGACCCTAGGGCTGACACGCAGGTCTGCCCCTACGTCATGGGCAATTTTCTTTGCCACTTCAATTACCTCATCATAAACCTGTGGAGCCAACAAGGCTTGCTTCTGAATACTCCGTATTTTTGTCTCTGCTATCTGTTCTATGCTATCGCCCAAAAAAGCTTGATGATCTATGCCTATAGGAGTAATGATACTCAGCTCTTTATCACACACATTGCTTGCATCAAATTCACCACCCAAGCCAGCTTCTAACACCATTAAGTCACAATTTTCAAGAACAACAAAAGCCAACAGTGTACTGTACTCAAAATAGCTCAAACTTTCACTCATGCCCTTATTGAGTATGCCAAAAAGTCTCTGATGTGCCACTTCTATCACCTCATCAGAACTATCTACTCCATCTACCCATATACGCTCATTAAACTTCATAATATGTGGAGAGGTGTAGTGCCCTACTTTGAGTCCATTTTTATATGCCAAGTGAGCAACCATCCGTCCAGTAGAGCCTTTGCCGTTTGTACCTACGATATGAAGTGTACGAGGATATTTAATATATGGTTTTAGCGTCTCATAAGCACTATGCACGCGTTTATGGTCTATCTCTTTATAGTAAAGTGGCTTAGCTTCTAAAAAAATATTTAATGGTATATGCTTCATTACTGCTTTTTCTCTGTCTCCTGCTCACCGTTAACCTCTTTCACACTCGCTACTGCACCATATGCACTAACATAAGCCAAGAATTGATCAAGTGCTTTCTCTAAACCTCTGCGTATAGCTTCTGTTCTGAGTGTTGAAGAGTAGAATGAACTAGCTTGAATATCTGACTCAAAGATAGCAGAAATGTATTTTGAAGCCTTGCCTTTTTTTGTTGTCATATCAAAATAAACTCTGATATTTGCACGATATCTAGTAACATATCCACCCTCAAAAGCGAGAGGGATAAATGTACTTCCTGCATATTGTGCGCGTATATGGCTCTCAGCCTGCGCCTTAGGCACAACTTGCCCTTTAAAACGTGTATAAATTAAACGGTTTATTTCATCTTTTACAAAAGCCGCGTT
>JAUXGC010000121.1 GCA_030622375.1 Sulfurovum sp. | reverse complement strand
CTGACATGTAGTGTTTTATGCTTCCGTCTCTTTCATAATCTACATCTTTTATGTAAATGAGTCGCCATGTCTTATAGGGTGTTTTTGTATCGTTTGTATCTTTTCCGAACAGGTACCACAATCCATCAAAGATTATTAGTTTGTATGGCTCTACTATATACCAGTCTTTTCTCCTTTTGCCATCATATTTGAATTCTACAATGGCGTCTTTTCTTATAGCATCTTTGAGGTCCAATATATCTGCATGTGACATATTGACTGATTCCATATCTTCGTTATCTATAAAATAGGGACTCTCTATATTTTTGAGACCCAACCTTGCTTCTATATCATTATGGTGTTTTTCTGAAAGTGTGTCCAACTCCTTTATAGATTCCATGGCAAGTCGCATATATATCTGTTCTTCGGCATACATCACATCTTTTGACTCTATCTTTTCCAAGTGTTTTTTGAGTGTTTCCGGTGATACGTCTCTATTATCTTGAAGTTGGTGTTTACCACGGTTTACCCAGGTTAAACTAACACCCGGAACTACACTTCGCATAATATCTTTAAGATAGTTTTCAATGGTTTTTTCTGATTTTTTAAATTGATGAAATTCAATCATAGCATGATAGGTTTCTTTTGTGGTCATTCCCTTTTTGTTTTCAATGAAGAGTTTAATAATACGTTCATAGGACTGAAATAGTTCCTTACTTTTTAATCTTTTGTTTTCTTTAGACATGATTAACCTTTTGTAGTTATTAATGAAATAGTAGAAAAGTATAACGAAAAAAAACTTCTATAAGCTTGCTACAATACAAAATCCTTAGCAATAAGGAGGAGGAAAATTCTGTGTCGAAAGACCAACACTATGATTAAAAAGGAAAAATATATGAACGCGATAAAAAGTTTTTTTAACTGGATAATGGGATGGATAATTATGGGTGCATTGATCCTGGTTGGAGGATGGGCTGTGAGTACCTTCTCTGGAGACTCTGATGATAGCAATAGTACTAAACGAACAAAAGAGACAAGCTTCTCAAAGGATGAAAAGCTCATAGAAATACGTAAAGAGTATTGGGATAACGGAAATATTAAATCTGAGACACCATATAAAAAGAGTTATAGTCTTGGTTATAAAAAAGTGAAAACAAAACTAAAACCTCACGGAATTGCGAAAGATTACTATATATCCGGTGCACTGAAAAAAGAAGATCCTTATATAGATGGAGAACGTATGGGAACAGTAACACTCTACAGAGAAGATGGTTCCATAGAAGCAACTGCAGAGTTTAAATACAACAAACGAAACGGAAAAAGTATCTTCTATTACAGTGACGGGTCTGTAATGCAAGAGGAGTACTATAGAGATGGTAATAAAACAGAAGTTCCAGTTTCTTAATGAATTGTATAAGTTTATCAGATAACTTAAATTTTTTTTAAGTACAATATATCACTAAAAGTGAACAAAAAGGGGAGAGTTTGACACTTGTATCTATTTTGGGGGATTTTCACTCCTCTATTTTACCTATATCGTATGAGTTTAAAGAAGAGATCACGAAGCACATTATTGTTTATGATGATGCACGTAATGATATTAAAAAATCTTGGCGTGTATTACGTGGGCAAAAGGCTTTTATGAAAAGTCTTTCTTCGAAAAGTAAAGATAAGTATGAGATAGTTACTATGCAGATAGATGAAGACAATTATATGAGTATAGAAGATTGTTTTGAACGTATCATAGATATAGCAAGGAGTCCAAAAGATATTTATTTAAATACTACAGATGGGCTGAGTTCTGTTGCACTTGTATTGTCTTCTAAATTTTTGTCTGTGGGAGCAAAAGTAATAGCTTATGACAGACATGCAAATACTTATAATCTTCATACTAGCTCAGGGATGGAGAAATATGTTATTAAAAACAATATCGACATCCAAAATCATCTTTTATTAAAAGGGTATGATATTTTAAAAGTACCGAAAAATCTAGACTTATTAAAGAGAAAAGAAGTAGTGTATAAACTCGCAGAAAATCTCACATGCTATAAAGAGTTTGCAAATTTAAGACAACATAAAAGTGCAGATGATATATCTGGATACAAGGATTATAAAAAATTACTCCAAAGTGTTAATAAACTTGATAACCAGTACTTCATACAAGGTACAGTTTTTGAAGAGTATATCTACCATCTCATAGTAGATAACTTTGACTTTGATGATGTTATGACAGGGGTTAAAGTACAGTTTGAAGAAGCTGTAGAAAATGAGTTTGATATTTTGATGATTAAGGATAACCATTTACATACAATAGAATGTAAATTCAAAAGAGATTTGGATGGAGAACCTTTTGTTTATAAAACAGAACTCATAAAAGATTATCTAGATGATGATGGTAAAGCGATGATCTTAAACATAGGTGGAGACAACGAAAATGTTAATAAAGCAAAATTTGGAGAGGTTAAGTTCTCTAGAGGAGATAAAGCCAGAGCTCGTTATGGGGATATAGCTATACATCAAAGTAGAGAGTTTAATGAAAAAGCTTTTTTACGTGATGTTCGTGAGTGGTTTTTATAGTTTAAGATATATTTTAGAGAGGATTGAAGTAGATGATAGAGTTATTAGAAAAGGTGTTGATTAGTAAACATGGTTTATTTGCTACGTTTGTTGCAGGTTTTGGAGGTTTATTTTCTGATGCATTATTTGGTACGTATGGATTTATTACAACATTAATTATTGCCTTTATAATATTATTTATTGGTATGCGAAGAGAAAACGATATAGCAAATTTATATAATAATGAGATCATACCAATTCCTGTTGTAATTAGTATAGATGACAATACCCCGATAAAAATGTTATTTAAGTCACTACTATCAAAGATAAATGAAGAAGATAGTAGGTTTGACAACTTAATGGATAAACTTGAAAAATACTTCAATATATCAAGCAATATGTTAATGTTTAAATATGATGGTGATATGTATGACAATGCACGACTTATTAGCTTTTTACAAATTATAAGATATGAATTAAATGATGTACAAAATCGTCTTGATAATAAAGCACAATTTCACATACTTTATTTAAGAAGACCGGCTTATGGATTTGCATTGGGTGGTATGTTCCGGTCTGATGGTATTGTTGTTTATCAAAATAATGACTATAAAAACAGATTGGATAGAGTAGCTTCAATTGACTCTCGTAAATATAAAGAAAAGACAAATAAATACAAAAAGTTTGACATCATAAAAGATTTTAAAAATAAAGAAAATAAAAAACTTTTAATTGTCATACAGATATCTAGCCATAATGTATCAACTGAAAATATTAGTTTCCAAAATGTAGAAAATATTATTACAATTCGCAGCAAAGGTAATGGAACAATCCCTGTAGATAAAGAGAGTGTCGATAGCGGAGTTTGGATCGAGTATGCACAGGAAATATACAATGTCATCAATAAAATTAAATCAGATTTTGATGAGATAAAGATAGCACATTCCATGCCGGAAGCTGTAGCTGTTATTGTAGGTATGGCTCTTGAAAACTATTGGAATATTGATGTCTATCAATTTGATAACAGTTGTTATAAGGAAGTAATTAATTTGAAACAAATTAATTATTATTTTTAATAATAAGTAATAGTGTCTTATACCTGTGTTGTACAAAGATGATTTTATTTTAATAGATTAAAGAGAAGTAACGTCAGTAGTTTAAAAAACTATAAAAGGATTAGTAGTGGAATTTAATGATTATAGTAAGTATGATAATTCAAGTGTGGATTTGTCTGCTGTATATATTGGCAATATATTAACCTCTGTTGCCACTTTAGCAGGAATGTATTTTTTGGTGTCGAATTCTTCTTTGGGAGTTATATATTTTGAAAAAATAAAACAATATTTTGATATTAGTAGCATATTGTTTAACTACCTTGTTGCCATAAATATTACAACTATCATTATCTATGGATATGATAAGCTTAAGGCAATGACAGGCTTAGGAATGAGAGTTCCTGAACTTATTTTGCATATACTTGAAGGTCTAGGCGGAAGCTTAGGAGCAATTTTAGCTCAAGGTTTATTTGGCCATAAAAAAAGTAAATTATCATTTTTTAAGATCACCTGGATAATTATTGTCATTCAAGCTACTATATTATTTTTTCCTTATATACTCAAATTACCAGGTCAGCAGCAATTAATTGTATTTGCTGCTATTCCTCTTGCCTTGATAATATTATATTTTTTAGATGTTGTTATGGCTTTGTTGTCTGCAGCATTTACTATTGCTATAGCTATAGGTGTTGTACTGTTTGCATATTTCTTTTTTTCAAACAATACTACAAAAGTAAAAGAT
>JAUXGC010000032.1 GCA_030622375.1 Sulfurovum sp. | reverse complement strand
ATGCAACTACTGGAGATAGAGGGACTGGCACACACTTCATGCAAAACACTAAGTTCTGGAGAGCAACAACTTACACTTTTGGCTTCAGCACTTCTGCACGCTGCAAAAATAACTATATTTGATGAACCTACAGCAAATCTTGACCCTCAAAAAATACGCAGAGTCTATAATATTTTGAAATCTAATCATTTTCAAAATAAAATAGTCATTACTCATGATCTCACTTTAGCTTTTAAACTTGGGTACAAAATACTCTATATTAAAGAAGGAAAAATACATTTTTTTGGTCAAAATAAAGATTTTTTTGAAATGCAAAATTTAAAGTCTATCTTTGGTGATGCTATTAAAAAAATATCAGATTTTTATGTGGTAAACCTATGAAAACAGTACTTATCTTATGCTCTATACTTATTATTATAATTGCTCCATTTTATGGTCAAGTCCATTTAGATATTTCACAAATTATGAATTCCTCTTCTATGGAGTATCAACTATTTTGGGAGTTACGTTTTCCTCGTATAGTCGTAGCATTTTTTACGGGAGCACTATTGGGATTGGGTGGGTTGATTTTCCAGTCACTTTTCAAAAATCCAATGGGCACTCCATACACTCTTGGTGTAGCTAGTGGTGCTACTCTTGGTGCAGCCTTTGCCATAGTTTTTGGTCTAGGGTCTTTCGTTTCTGGATTTGGGTTTTTAGGTGCAATGGTTACCATCTTTATACTTTTTGCCTTAACTGCTAGACTCAAGTCATTTGAAAGTAATTCACTTCTTCTTGTTGGTATAGCTCTATCCTTTTTTTACAATGCAGTGCTTATGATACTCTTCTACATCAGTGATGAATCTCAAAGCTTTGAAATAGTTCGTTTTACTATGGGAAGTTTGGATGTTGTGGGCTGGGAAGAGACCACACTCATTATGATTTCTGCCATTATCTTGCTGGGCATTTCTCTCACATACAAGTATGAGTTACGTGTACTGCTCACTTCTAATGACAATGCTTTTCTTAAAGGTATTTCCATCAAAAAAGTAAATATTATTTTGCTTCTAGCAGTCTCTCTGGGAGTAGGTGTCTGTGTTAGTATCACTGGTCCCATAGGTTTTGTAGGGCTTATTATCCCACATATTGTAAAAATACTCTATAAACAAAGTGCTGACAAGCTACTTATGCCAGTTTTTTTCTACTCTGGTCTGTTTTTGGTCATAAGCGATTTCATCTCTCGAAATTTAGGTTTAACCTCAGACATCCCCATAGGAATTATCACTGCATTTATAGGTGGCCCATTCTTTATTTACCTCATTATGCACAGAGGAAAATTATCATAAAAAACATATACAAGGATAAGATCAGATGATAAAAACACTTATAGGAAACAAGGACTTTATAGAGTCCTTGCGAGGTAAAAAGGCTACTTTTATGTTAGCTATGAGCAACACAAAAACAGCTGACATAGAAGGCATCACTCAAGCGGGCATTCCTGGTCTCATTCATCTGACTCCAACACTAGACTCTGAATTTATATGCAGTGGAGAAGTTAGGAGCTTGGAAGATATAGCCAAAACACCCAAAGGTGTACCTACTCCTGCACTTATCACCAGGGCTGTACATCTTCTTTCCTCTTTTGGACGCATTGAACTTTTAAACTTAGGTATGGAAGTAGCACCAAAAGTTAAATACTTCAAACAACACTCTTTTGACATAAAACCTAGCCATCGCATAGATACAAATGCGCAGATAGCCGCAGAAACACTTTTTCAAAGAGGTGTAGAGTTTGGAGAAGCGTATATATGTAAAGATGAATATATTATTTTAGGAGAGTCTGTACCCTCTGGTACAACTACGGCTAAGGCTACAGCTCTGGCACTTGGGTATCAAGCTCAAAATTATTTTAGTTCTAGTTTTAAAGAAGTGCCCCACTCTATTCGAGAAGAGACTATCACCAAAAGCTTGGAAAATATCACTCAGAATGATACGATTTACGATAAATTAGGAAAAGTAAGTGACAATATGCTTATCTTTAACGCTGGTTTTATTTATGGGTTAAACAATAGAGTGGAAATAGTGCTAGCAGGTGGTACACAAATGGCATGTGTACTTTTAGTACTCAACAGCATACTCAAAGAGAGGCAGACTACTTTTGATACATCCAATATAGCACTCTGTACTACTAGGTGGATTGCCAAAGATAAACATAGCAACATTAAAGCACTCTTGGAAATGTTGGACTTCCCCATTCAAGCCTATTATGCAAGCTTTGATTTTTCACTCACTACACACCCTGCCCTCAAGCTCTATGATGAGGGTGAAGCAAAAGAGGGTGTTGGTGCTGGTGCTGCTCTAATCTATGCTTCTTTACATGGCATCACCAAAGAAGCAATAACTAGACAAATTGAAAGTTTTTTAATCTCATGAAAGTTTTATACTATGGTGGACAGAAATCAGGTAAAAGTAAATTGGCTGAAGCTAAAGCATTGGCACTATCTGATACTAAACCATATTATATCGCTACCTACGATAACAGTTATCATGATAGTGAAATGAAAGAGCGTATTACTAGACATAAACAGCAAAGAGAAGAGAAATTTATCACCACAGAAGAGCCTATAGATTTGGTAAAAGTCATTCAAAGAAAAGAGACTCATATCATAGATTGTATCTCTATGTGGATACTCAACACCATAGAAGAGTCCGAAGAGAATGTTTTGTCTCACTTAAAAACACTGGGGAGCATAGATGCAAACATTGTATTTGTTCTTAATGATGTCAATTCCGGTGTTATTCCTACAGACAAACAGAGTAGAACTTACATAGACAGGTCTGGTATCATAGGTCAACTGTTGGCAAAACTTTGTGATGAAGTATATGAAGTAAAACTTGGCTTGGAAATCAAGCTAAAATGACGAAACATCCTATACAAAATATTTCTATTTTTGGAACATCTAGTGATGCGGGCAAATCAACTATCACTTTTGTTATAGCTAAAATTATACAAGATTTGGGATACAGTGTTGTCCCCTTTAAAGCGCAAAATGTTTCAAATAATGCCAATGTTTGTGATGATGGCTCTGAAATAGCGATTGCACAATATTTTCAAGCTGAAGTTTTAAATGTACCTACCTCTTACCATCTGAACCCTATTTTACTAAAATCTGGTCATAAAAATAGCGCTTCACTCATCATAAATGGAAAGACAATTGGCTCCAAAGATATACACGCATACTATCGTGATTTAGATTGCCTGAAACCAGCGGTTATAGATGCTTTTAACTACCTTGATAAGCGTTACGACTGTATTGTTTGTGAAGGAGCAGGAAGCCCTGTTGAGTTAAATCTTATGAAAAAAGATTTATCCAATATTTTTATAGCTACACAATTCAAAACAAAAATTATACTTGTAGCCGATATTGAAAAAGGGGGTGTTTTTGCTTCCATCTGGGGTGTTTACAATCTCTTGCCAAAGGAGTTACAAAAAAATATTATTGGAGTTATTGTTAACAAGTTTCGTGGAGACTTAAGCCTTTTTGATGAAGGTATTCGCATCATAGAAGAGGAGTTTAAAATACCAGTTTTAGGAGTCCTCCCCTACCTTCCTTTTAACTTAGGTTTTGAGGATTCACAAAGCTTAATGCACTATCAGCAACAAAATAACTTTAATGCCAAACACATTGGAGTAATTGCTTACCCCACCATGAGTAACTATAATGATTTTGAACCTCTTATAGCTAGTAAAGATATTGTTTTAGAGTTTATAAAAACTAACTTATCTTTAGAAAACTTTGACTCTATTATTTTGCCAGGTTCCAAACGTGTTATAGAAGATTTGAAGTGGTTAAAACAGACAGGACTTTTTGAACAACTCAAAACACGAAAAACTGAAATACTTGGGATTTGCGGGGGTTATCAAATGATGTTTCGCAATATCATAGATGATGATGCCATAGAGTCTGAATTTTCATCACGCATAGAAGGATTAGGATTTATAGATGATGATATTATATTTAACAAAAAGAAAATATTGAAACGTGATACCTACAGACTCTTTGGCAAAAGTATTACAGGGTTTCAAATGCATCACGGTCGTAGCGAAAAATACCCTCTTTACTACCAAAAAGCAAATATTAAAGGTACTTTTGTACATGAACTTTTTAATGATGAAGAGTTTGAAACTTACAAAAAAAAGAGTATCAAAAATTTTGTGGAAACAATGCGAAAAAAACTTGATGTAGAGAGAATTATTCAAAGTGTATCTTGAACTCATGTTACTCGCCTATTTTATAGATAGACTCTTTGGCGAATTTAATGCTGTACGGCACCCTGTAGTCATTATGGGAGATGCCATACAATGGTTTGAAAAAAAATTCTATCAAGACTCTATCGCCATTGGTGCTATTTTAACACTAAGCTTAACACTTACAGTTTTTATACTCATCCATTCACTTACTTTGTTTATTCAAAGTGGCAACTTCTATTTTACTCAAAATTGGTATGGAGAGATATTAGAACTTTTATTATTAGGCACTATTGCATCTAGTACCATAGCTTCAAAAATGCTCTATGACTCAGTTAAAGATATTATCAAAAATCCATCAAAAATCAAATACTTAGTCAGCCGAGACACAGACAATCTTGAGAGATCAGATATAAACAAAGCAGCTTTAGAAACATACGCAGAAAACCTTTCCGATGGAGTAGTAGCCCCTCTTTTTTATTTACTTCTTTTTGGACTAGAAGGGGCATTTGTCTATAAAGCCATAAATACTCTGGATTCCATGGTAGGATACAGAAATAAACGGTATAAAAATTTTGGTATGTTTTCAGCCAAACTTGATGATGTGGCAAACTATATTCCTGCCAGAATAACAGCTATTCTCATATCAGTTTTAATGGGGAGCAAAAAGGCTATGATTCATTTTTATAGCTATGGAAAGAGGCATGAAAGCCCAAATGCTGGTCATCCTATCTCTGCTATGGCATTGACTCTTGGAGTGAAACTTGGTGGCAACACATCATACTTTGGCAAAATCAAAACAAAACCATATTTTGGAGATGGAAACACTATTATCACTATAGACGATATTGATCGTGCTCTCTCTTTTCAACTGCGTTTAGATATACTGATTATTATCATTTCAGGAACACTTTTATGGGTGTAAAAACCACTATCACTCCATCTCAATTACCAATCAAATACCAATCCTATAGACTCATACCCACTCTGCATGGAGTAATGTCAAGCGTATATCTTCTTGGTCACTCTTACGTACTTAAACTCTTTGAAAAAGAGACTAGCTTAAGTCAAATAGACAACGAGGCACTTCTACTAAACAGTATCCATAACGTACCTATAGCCAAACTTGTAGATAGGTTTACCATAGATGGGCATCCAGTTCTCATATATACCCAAATACAAGGAGAGAGTCTTACCAATCCTACTATTGAAGAGATAGAACAAATTGCAATTTTTTTAAAGATATTTCATTCACAAAGTCAACATTTAAATTCAACAAATCAACAAGTATTCACGAAAAAACATCTCAAAAAGCTTATAGACTTAACGCAAAACGAAACCCTACTTGATTATTTTAATACCATAGAGATAACACTTAAAAATGAAGGGGTTATACATGGTGATCTGTTTCTAGATAATTGTGTATTTCAACAAGGAAAACTCAGTGGAGTATATGATTTTAGTGATGCCTCTTTGGGTGATTTTCATTTTGAGTTAGCTGTAGTAGTAGTTGATTGGTGCTTTGAAGCCAAGCATTTAAATGAAACAAAGGTACAAACTCTTTTAACACATTACGGTTCAAATATCAAACGAGAAATATTTCAATCTTATATCAAATATGCCTTACTCTATTATGCAACTACACGACACATAGAGGGTCGTGACTCTCATACGCTACTGCAAAGATTGGCATCTATTACATGAAAGCATACAGACATGGTGGAGATATTAAAAGTTTCGCTCAAAAAACTGGATGCAGAGAAGATGAAGTGATAGACCTCTCTTCCAACATCAACTTTGTTAAACCTACACTGAATATAAATTTTAATACCATTGACATCTCTGCTTACCCCGACTATTCATCACTATATAAAGCCATATCTACACTCTATAAAGTACATCATTCAAATATAGAACTTTTTAATGGTGGAAGTGTTGCTATCCATACACTGTTTAAATTTCTTAAACTCAAACACTGCACTCTTTACTCTCCACTCTACTCAGAGTATAAAAAAGCTGCAATGCTCAATGGGTATAAGATTAGTCTTGTCAACCGTTTAAAAGAGAGTAGGCACAACATAGAGCCAAAATCACTTATCATTTTTGTCAATCCATCTACACCTGATGGTAAATTTTATAATATAGACAAACTTATGAAAAAGTGGATGAAAAAAGAGTGTACCATTATCATAGATGAGTCATTTTTAGATTTTACTCCTTTTGAATCAGCCATTAAGTATTTGAAAACATACTCTAAACTCTATATTTTAAAGTCCATGACTAAGTTTTACGGTGCTGCTGGCATCCGAATAGGTACTGTTCTCTCTCAAGTCAACACCATTGAAAAGCTTCAAAAGCAAGAGCCTATTTGGAAAATTTCACAATTTGACAGCTACTATTTACAAGCAGCACTCAAAGATAAAGATTTTCCACGTAAATCAGAAATAGTAAATAAAACAAATAAAAAATACTTAATAGACATACTGGAAAACTGCTCTTACATAGAGAGAGTTTACTCCTCAAACACCAATTTTGTTTTACTAAAACTCAAACAGATAGATGGCAAGTTATTTCAAAAAAAACTAGCTATAGACAAAATAATGGTCCGAGAGTGCGAAAACTTTGATTTTCTAAATGACTCTTATATCCGTATTGCCGTAAAAGATATGGCTTCATTAAAAATACTGGAGAGAACATTATGCACCACCTTTATATAGCTTTAAAATTGACCTTTTCATACTTTTCCATACTTCCTGTTCCCTTTAAGACTACAGAAGATTTATCTAAAAAAGAAGTGTTAGGGCTTATGCCTCTCTTTCTTCCTTTAGTAGGATTTGTTTTGGGTCTCTTGACTATTACTCTCTACTCTCTACTCTCAATACCTGCATGGTATGGAGCCACCATAAGTGCTATTGCATATATGTTACTCTATGGCTTTATCCATACTGAAGCGGTTATGGATGTAGCTGATGCCATATACGCTTCCCACTCAAACAAAGATGCTTACAGCATCATAAAAGATGCCACAGTTGGGTCCATGGGAGTGCTGTACGGTATAGCCATTGTTTTACTCAAGGTGAGTGGCATAGTCATCCTTTTAACTCAACATCTTTTTGTAGAGTTTATATCTATACTCATCATCAGTCGTTTATCTATTTTGATACTCATAAAAACAGACACTTTCAAATCATCATTTATCACACAACTAAAAGAGGATTTAAATGGTAAGTATATAATTATTACATTTATTATTTTTACTCTTATAGGCACCATACTTACCGCCAAATTCATACCTTTACTTCTTTTGGGTTTAGCTTTAGGGTTTATTGTCTCAATATTGATAAAAAGAGCTTTAGGGTTTATCAACGGTGATGTTCTTGGGGCTACTCTAGAAGTCATAGAAGTTATACTCTTTTTAAGTGTTGCACTATGGCATTAACCCTTCTTCGACATGCTCCCCTACCCATGCCATACTACCATAGATATAATGGTTGGAGTGATATATCTATAGATGCAAATTTGTTTAATGAAAGCAAAATTAAACTTATTAGAGACAAGGTATTTGACTCTATCTTCTCTTCAGATTTAAAACGATGCAAACAAACCTTGGAGAGACTAAACAGAACATTTATAACCGATACACGACTAAGAGAAGTTAAATTCAGAGACGAAATAGAGGGTAAATCTTTTGATGAAATTGAAAAACTTGAGAGTTTTGACAGTAAATATTTAGAAAATGAAACCACTTGGCACAATTACATATGTGAAGAGAGTCAGCAAACATTTATGAATCGGATAGAAGACTTTTTAGCTACACTACCTTATGATAAAGAGATACTCGTCTGTGCACATGCCGGCACCATTGAGAGTATGTTAAAAATCTTAAAACAACCCAGAAAAAAAATTGACTATTTAGAGTATATAGAGGTACCTTATGAGTTACAGTGAATGGTTTAAAACACATGGAGAAAAACACAAAAAGATTATAGAAAAACTGAGCAATTTAAGTGATGAAGAAATTATCAAATACTTTCGTTTTGAAAATATGGTTAAAAAAGAACCCTCTTTTTGCCCTCTATACAAAGATAACAAAAAGTGTCATGATATAGAAAATCTTAACTGTTATCTTTGTGCTTGTCCAAATTTTAGATTTGACGATAAAGGGTTTAAAAAAGAGGAGAAAAAGACGCTTTTTAGTTATTGCGACATAAACTCTAAAGATGGAGCTAGATTTGAGCATAATGATGCCATTCACCAAAACTGTTCAGCTTGCACAGTTCCACATAATGAAATGTATATCAAAAAGTTTTTTTCTAGGGATTGGTTTGAGATAATGAAAAGGGTGTGTCATACAGTGTAGCAGAGTCTGCTACACTCTCTAACTATTTTACTACAGAGTTAATGACCTCTTTAGCTACTGTTTGTTTAAGTGTATCTGAACCTACTGCTTTTTCTACTACTTTATTGACTATCTCATCATCAGTTGCCACGCCTGTAATAGCACCTTTTACCTTTTCAACCAAACTATTTTCTTCGCTGTTTACTACTTTGTCGATAATAGCTTCTTTAACAGTATCTGTCACACTTTCTTTTGCTACTACTTTGTCTACTATCTCTTTAACTACAGCTTGTTTTGCAGCATCACTGCCCACTACTTGTTTTACTATTGCTTCTTTGGCTTGAGTTTTTGCTTCCGACACTAGCACATCTTTGACTACATCTGTTACTGCTTCTGCAAAAAGTGCTGATGCTGCTACTATAGAAATAAGTATTATTTTTTTCATTTTTATTATCCTTAATATTTTTTAAAGGAGGAATATTCTCTCCCCAAACAGACCTTCTTTAGAGGCACGTATTATTTACTTTCGTGATTTATAGAATGTCAATCACGATAATATATAATACCGTAATTACACTAATGATTATGTCCATCATTTATATTAGATGTGTCCTACATTAACACTTTCTATTTTGCTTTTTTATCATAGTTGAAAGAACAAGGTAAAAAAGAGCTACATTAAACAAAAAGAGTAACAACAATAAACCATCATCTACACCTTCATGGACTTGAAGTAATCCTATAGAAGAGTAAATCAACTGAAATAGCCCTAAAAAACCCACTGTTTTTTGGTTGTCTCCTGAAAAAAAATCATTAAATATATGGTGCATATGGCACTTATCTGCAGAAAACATTGATTGCCCATTAAGTTTACGATGCATCATAACCGTAAATGTATCTAAAACAGGAATTGCAACAATAAAAAGTACACTAACAGCAGGAAGATACTCTAAAGACTTAATAGCAAGTATGGAGATAACAAATCCAAGTGTCAAAGAGCCACTATCTCCCATAAATATAGAGGCAGGAGACCAATTATAAACAAGAAAAGCTAAAAGTGTTGAGATAAATGCACCCGAAACATACATTATAAAAAGATCATTATGAAGGTATCCTACGGTAAAAAAGGTACCCAAAATAATTATGCTAATAGTTGCTGCCAAACCATCAATCCCATCAATAAAATTTAGTGCGTTAGTAAATCCTACTACAGCAAATATAGTAAAAGGGAGGGCAAACCATTCTAGCTGAAGTGTCACACCAAAAAAAGTACCCAAATGAGAAATAAGCATATTATCAAAGAGAAAAAAGATTGAAGAGAGGATCAAAATAAAAAATTTTATCCTAGCAGGAATATCATAATAATCATCCAAAACCCCTACCACAAATACTAAAAATACTGAGATAAAAATCCAACTATGCATCATTACAAATGTATGGTTAAAAACAAGTACCACAAGTACTGTAGCGATATAAAATCCTACTCCTGCACCTTTTGGAGTGTGCTTAAGGTGAGTACTTCTGCTATTTGGGATATCTAGTAAACCAATTTTACAAGCGTTGTTCCTAATAACAAATATTAAAAAGAGCGACAATAGAAATATAATAAAAAATTCTAAATACACAATGTACTATTAATTTTCTAAATATTTTAATGTAACGAATGGTTGCAATATTTTACCAACAGTTGCAAAAATAGATGTTACATCATCTGATGCCACTCTAAACTCTTTCCAATTATTTGGCTGCACATATACAATATCATTTGGTCTCAACATTAAACTAGCATAATTCATTTTATCAAAATTGGTCAAATCTACCTTTCTCATATGCATCCCTTTTATCTTGCTAGGAGAGACTATAATAATATTATTTCTCGCTGCAGAGTCTGTAAGGTCTCCGGCAAATGCCAATGCTTCAAAGAGTGTCATCTTCTCTTTATCTATATTATCAACACCTGGTTTATTTACT
>JAUXGC010000080.1 GCA_030622375.1 Sulfurovum sp. | reverse complement strand
CTGGGCATGTGATGTTGCAGTTGGTGAAGACGGTAAATATCGTATCTTGGAGTGTGCAACAGCATTTGCTGCTTTTCCATACATTAGAGATTGGATCGGTCAGTATCTTATGTGGAAATTCTCTAACGGCAGATTTGCTAAGCCAAACATCCCTCTTTTCAACTGGGAAGAGCTTGGCAAGATGGATCCTTCTGTGCTTAGAACACTTCGTTACATTACTTTTGGAAACTATACACCTTCTTATGATGGAGCATATTTCCTTGATAAAAAAGTAAGAGACACGGAAGAGGGCGAAATGTACCTACATGAGATGGACTCACTCTACCCGATGCTTCTTACAGAAGATAGAACCAAAGAAGAGTGGCCAAGTGAAAAATGGAACTTTCAAGACAACTATGGAAAAACTATAAAAAAAGTACATGCACAAAGTAACCCTAAGCCAGCACCTGATGAGGCGGTAGAGAGTGAAGAGCAAGAAGGCTTGATCGTTCTAACAGAAAAGAAGGTGAAAAAACTTTTAATGTCTGTTGAGGGAATTGGAAAGAAAAAAGCTGAACAAATTATGGATAAATTTGATACTACCCAAATCATACATGCACTGGAAACTGCCCCAGAGAAGATAATAGAAGAGATTTCATGGTTCAAGAAAAAATTTCTTACTAAACTCATGAAAGAGTGGGATGCGTTTAAAGGTAAATTGAAATAATAATACTATTGATCACTCGAAGTCATTCTGAACTTGTTTCAAGATGACGTTATATATAAAAATAAAACTAATTTTAAAGTGAATAATAAAGATGAAAAAACAATATATGTCTTATCAGGAGAGTTTAGACTTTCTTCATGTGATGGAAAAAACCTATCCTAATCTTATAGAAATTATTAAGATAGGTACAACTTTCGAGGGAAGAGATATTGTCCTTGCCAAGATATCTAACAATGTAGAAACAGCTGATAGTAAACCAGCACTACTTTACACAGGGTCTGTGCATGCACGTGAGTGGATAGGGCATGAATTGGCACTAAAATTTATAGACTATGTGGCTAAAAATCATGATGTGGATCCTGAACTTGAAAAGTCATTGATCCAGTCAACAATCTATATGGTGCCATGCCTTAACCCAGACGGGTATGAGTATTCACGCAAACATTTCTCTTTTTGGCGTAAGAACAGACGTAAAAACCATGATGGTACTATCGGTGTAGACCTTAACAGAAACTTTTCTATAGGGTTTGTGAAGCAAAAAGACACCTCTTCCAATGTATATGGTGGAGAAGAACCTTTTTCAGAAGCAGAGACAAGAGCCATGAAAGATTTTGTGGATGTCCATGACAACATTACTATTGCATTTGATTATCACTCGCAAGGAAACGTTTTCTTTCCTGCACACAAATTTATGCATGAAGCAGAGCTTGATGGGACAGATATGAACGTGCTCTGTGCCAACATGAATGATGAATTTACAAAAGTGACAGGTAGAAAATATGGCATTCATAGAGGAAAGCCACCTGCACATCTTATTAGTGGGTCTGGTAGGGAGTATTACTATAGCAAAGGTATTATTGCTGTGGTTGTAGAAGTAGGGACAAAAAATATTCCTGATTACATGAAGAGTATGTCTGGAAGTATCAATGAAAATATACCTGCACTCAAAATGGCATTTGCCGAAGTGATAAACTACTCCCCTTATGCACCTCAGAGGGTTGAAGAGTTCACCATAGAGAGTGGAGACGCCACTTCTGTAACACTGGTATGGAAGTATGAAAAAAGAGATGATATCTTTTTTGAGATTTACAGAAGTACAAAAGATAAAGATGCTTGTAATGAACGTACTAAAGTAGGTATCGCAGGGGAGAATCACTTTGTCGATACAGACCTAGCAAGTTCAACCAACTATCACTATACTATACGTGCTGTGAACAAAACGACAGGACACAGGTCTCCATTTGCACCTATTGTAAAAGTGCGTACCTTACTTGAAGACGATGAGTTTTTCAAACTTATCTTTGCAAACAAAAGTGGGACAGGTTATGTCGGCCAATACACACAAGAGCAGAACAGATCACACTTTGGACTTAACTCACTTTTTGTAGGTATTAACAAATCAAAAGGTATTTGTGATGCCATGATGAGTTTTGATTTTGATTCTATTCCTGAGAACGCTATGATAAAATCAGCCAAACTTTACCTTTATCCTATGAACCGTGTTGGAGCGAAGATAGAGCAGTTTGGAGAGTGGAATCTATCTCTATTGGAGGCAAAAAGTTTTTCAGAAGTTACAGATTTTGATGAGGTAGAAAATGCCAAATCTAAAGGTACTATAGGTCAAGCGATTAAATCGAATCAATTGACCCAAGGTATTTGGAACTTTTGGAAGTTTTCTCGCCATGAGTGTAAATTGCTTCAATCAGAGATAAAAAATGGGTCTGCTACATTCCGTGTTGATGGACCTAAAACACTTCCAGATGGAGAAGACAGTCAAGTTATGCAGTTTGATATTGGTTATGGTCAATATGGTGGGGGTATCCATTATAGACCAATACTTGACATTAAATATACGGTAAAAAATCAGAAGATAAAACTTCCTGCTGTTACACTCTCTACGATTTCAAGAGAGAATATAGAAGAGGGGCTTAAAAGTGGATTTGATAAAGAAGGACATCGTGTTTATGGTTATCTTGATTTTGACCTCTCCCAACTTCCTGACCCAGAAAATACGATGATTACACAGTGTGCTTTACGCATACGAAACAGTAATACTTTTAAGAAAAAATCTGATGTACGTTATTATGTTGAATTGGTAAAAGTAGATGATGCTGAAACGTATGAAGATATTAAAAATCGTGAAAAGATAGAATATATTGGCTATGAAGTAGCAGAGTCAGATCTCAATACCAAAGAGTGCCAATACTTCAATTTTGACACATTTTCTAAAATCGCTTTGGACAAAATGCACCAAGAGGGAAAAACACTCAAGCTTGTAATAAAACCAACTTCTTCTTTGGGCATGAAAGACAGAATTATCAAGTGGAATTCGGATGCAGAATTGATTGTTAAATATATTGAAAAACGTCGTAAACCAGTAGCTGCCGTTGAAAACTCTAAGATTTCTAAAGAGAATAGAATGATAAAGATTACTTGGGACAAGGTAGAGGATGAAGCACTCAGTGGCTATTATGTCGTAAGAAACAGTTTCCATCCACCACATCATTTTATGGATGGTGTAAAGATATATGGAGGCAAGGACACCTATACATATGACAACTTTGCTTCGTTTGATAAAGAGAAATACTATGCAGTATTCTCTTATGATGATGTACCTAACTTTTCAGAGCCTACAATTGTGAAGTACAATCCTTTGGAAAAGTATTAATGTGTCAACTAAACAACAAGAAAACAGTAAATCATTTGCTACATTTGGACTCTCTAAAGAGATTTTAAAATCCTTAAGAGAGAAAGGTTATGAGTTTTCTACCCCCATACAAAATGCACTAATTCCTGCTATGTTTTCTCGTTGTGACACTATGGCAGGCGCCCAGACTGGTACAGGAAAAACAGCAGGATTTGTTTTGCCCATACTACAAGAGTTGACAAAAAGTTTTGTAGAAGAGAAACATTATCCTAAAGCAGTTATTTTGGTTCCGACTCGAGAACTTGCCAGTCAGGTACACGCTAGTGTAGAGGCATACGGGAAATATTTGCCTCTTAAGAGTATAGTACTTTATGGAGGTTCTAACTTTACTTCACAAGCAAATAGACTTAAGTTGGGTGCAGATATTATTGTTGCAACTAGTGGACGACTTTTGGAGCATATAACCCATAAAAATATTAATCTTCAAAGTGTAGATTATTTAGTATTGGATGAAGCAGATACAATTTTAGATATGGGTTTTATACATGAAGTAAATAAGATATTTCAGCATTTACCACAAAGACGACAAAATGTATTTGTTTCAGCAACACTTACCGGATCTGTAAAAAGATTGGCACAACAGATACTCCATAAGCCTAAACTTATAGAAGTAGATAGCATGGGTACTTCGGCAAGTTTGGTAACTCAAATTGTATATCCTGTTGTAGTAGAGAAAAAACTAGAATTACTCTCTTATCTTATCGGCTCACGTAACTATCAGCAAGTGTTGGTTTTTGTGCGTAAAAAGCAGGAGGCAGATGTAGTAGCAAGAGAGTTAAACTTAAGTGGCTTAAATACAGCAGTTAGTCATGGTGATAAAAGTTTAGGCGATAGAACTAGAGCTTTGGATGGTTTTAAAAAGAGAACAGTGCGTGTTTTGGTAGCTACAGATATAGCAGCACGTGGATTAGACATTCCTGCACTTGGGGTTGTTATAAATTATGATATTCCTCATATCACAGGTGACTATATTCACCGTATTGGGCGTACAGGAAGAGCAGGGACTGAAGGTTTGGCCATTACACTTATCTCTCCAAATGAGATGGTAGCCCTTAGAGACGTAGAGCGTCTGCTTGGCAGGTCTATCCCTCAAGAAAAGCTTGAAGGTTATGCACCTAAAATAATGCAGACACAAAAAGGTGCTCGTAAAAAATCTAATGAATATAAAAATACAGATGGTGCTTTTGGAAAGAGAAAAAAGTATCCATCCATCCCTAAAAGTAAAAAACGTAAAACAACAAAACGTGATGGATTTAAAGCTTTTGATGCAGCAAAGCCGAAAAGACATAAAAGCAATAAGAAGTGAAGATAATATTGAATTAACAATAGATTTAAGTTATAGTAGTATAATGCGAAATTATTGAACAGCCAAGTATCCTATGGAGTTTTTATGAAATATGTGTATTTACTTTTTTTCTTGACATGCAGCATGTATGCAATGGACACAAATCAAACTTTTGAACCTAGCGAGACATGTAAACATTGTCATCCTATTATCTATAAGGAGTTTCAGTCAACACAGCATGCCAAAGCATCTATATTTAAAGATGAAATACATGCGGCTGTATGGAAAAAACATCCTAAAAATACTAAACTAGAATCATATGATTGTGCCAAATGTCATACACCTGCTGCCTCTAACTTAAATGAATTAGTAACTCGACATAACGGTATAGTGCCTGATGTTAACAATAGTACACAAACGGAGGGAATATCTTGTGCATATTGTCATAGAATTGAGTCCATCAAGCAGGGTAGAATGATGAATATTAATGTTATTTCAAAAGAGGAAAAGTCTTACTTTGGCTCACTTCAAGAGCATATTAAATCACCGTTTCATAAAATAAAAACAGATAGTGTACACTTTAATAGCGGTAATGTTTGTATAGGCTGTCACTCGCACAAAAAAAATAAGTTCAATATGAATGTCTGCTCAACAAATCTTGAACATGAACTAGATGATAGCAACTGTGTAAGTTGCCATATGCCAAAAGTTAAGGGTAGTGTTTCAAATTTAAATGAGAGAAAAGAGCATACTTTTCATGGCTTTCCAGGAACACATATTCATCAAGATATGTTAAGTCAATATGTTGATATAGAACTTAATAAGAAAACTGATACATTTGATGTTAGTATCTACAACAAGAGTTCACATTCTTTAGCACTACATCCTATGCGTGTGATGCAAGTAAGAGTTAAAGTGACAAGAGAGCAGGAAGTATTGGAATTTGAAAATAAAAACTTTGCAAGAGTTATAGGTGCAGATGGTAAGCCAACACCTCCATGGTTAGCAAAAGAGGTAGTACAAGATACAGCAATACAAGGCAAAGAAAAAAGGGTTTTAAAATATGACTATAACTTACAAAGAGATGATATAGT
>JAUXGC010000155.1 GCA_030622375.1 Sulfurovum sp. | reverse complement strand
GACAACTCCAAGTACCTCAATGTTGCTAGTGCGATCTACATTGCTGCATTAAGCTATTCAACTCATAAAGACAATGAAGGGCTCGATAGAGAATTTCAAATTGCCTTTTTACTTGCAAGTATGGCTGCTCGTCGTCGGTCAGAAATCTTAAAAATTAGATATGAGGATATTACACCGTATGACACAATAAAAACAAGAGCCGACACAACAAAAACCGATGTTTGGGAAGAATACCCTCTTCCAAAAGAAGTTATTGATAGACTTCTACCAAACAGTAAAGGCTTACTCACTCCAAATGTAACACTAAAAATCTATTCTGCTCATATGAGAAAACTGATTGACAACCTCAACCTACCTATACATGCCGATATGAAAATTGATGGGCATGACACCAGAAACCTTTTTTTAACCATTATGTCAAAAGAGACCAAAAATCCTTTTCTGTGTGACACTGCAATTTCACATGATCAAAGTAATTATAAAATGCTACTAACATATTATGAACCAGATATTAATGATCATATTGAGCTTTTTGACTGGTATTGGGATTTGCTTAGAGGAGATAAAAATCTTTCTCACTAATGTTATACTATTTTTGCAAGATCAAACCACTGGTTGATATCAGTTCTTTTGTATCTAACATATTTTCCAATTTTATGATAAGGTATTCTATTCTTCATTCTCATTTTAGCCTGCGTAGACAAAGTAATATCAAACTCATGTGCAAGATCTTTAGGAGTTAACCAAAGTTTTTGAATTACATGTGATTTTTCAGATAGAGGAACTTTTAGATCGTGTTCTATATTTTCTGTTGCCTTTGAATATCCATCCTTGTAGCCTGAATCATAAGCAGCTTGAAGTACTACTTTCAATAAATTATCTTTCATCGTTTGCCTTTCTACACAAAATAACATAATGGTTATCTTCCAATCATCAAAACTCCAACATCCTTAACTCACTTCAAATATGCAACAAGGTCTTCATCTATGCTTTTCTTAAGGGATTGTGGAGAAATAACTCTCATATGTGGTATCCAACGTTTTATGATGTCCATCATCTCTAATTCTTGTGTGACTGTAAATGATAAAACCAAGGTTCCATCTTCTTTTTCTTCTATAGTTTTTTGTGAAGGCAAATATTTTTTTGCTTTGAAGTGATGTGCTTTGCTAGCATTGACTTCTACAAGAACTTCTATAAGGTGTTCTCTATAGGTGGGTCTATATTTTGCCATGGGGGTTTGCATGCCTTTGATAAAAGAGTCTATTTCTCTGTTTTGGTGGAAGCTTTTACCTGTAGACTCAACAGCTTCTATTTTAGAGATGCGAAAGAGTGAAAATTGGTAGTTTAGATGCTCTACTTCACAAGCGAGGTAAAAGTTCTCATTCATAAATACAATTTTATACGGTTTTATTTTTCGCTGTTCAACTCTAGAGACAGCTTTGTAGTCAATGACAATCTCTTTTCTATAGTAGATAGCTTGTTCAAGTTTTTTAAAGAGTGTCGCGTCAGCTGAGCTATTTTCAAAAGGCTTACTTTTAAAAAGGTAGGTATTTTTCGTCTCTTTGATCTTTCGGTCGATAATACTTTTGTCTGCTTTGCTGATGTTCAGGGTGTCGAAGAGATTAGATCTCTGGGCGATGTTGAAGGTCTGTATGAGCAGTGACATATTGTCAGCACCAGTGATGTTAGAGAAGAGTTCAGAGGTGATAGCTTTGTAGCAGCCTTTTTCACCACTTATACGATGAAAGGTGTCGGGAAACATCTCCTTGATGATGTCCAGGTCACGCCGGATGGTCTTTTCGCTTTTACCTTCCCACATTGCTTCTTCTTGCAGTTGGTCTATACAGACGGTTTGATTGTCGTTAAATCGGTCTAGGAGTTCAAGGACTCTATAAGTTTGGTTGGACACTTCTTCACTTTATCATAAATAATAATCTAAAGTATACTTCATGTCTTCATCTAACTTTAAAGTATCTCGCATCCAACCAATATATCCATAATCACTGTTGGCAACTTCATCAATATATTCACCTTTATATTTTCCAAATTTAAATTTCTTTATTAAAACAGGTGTAGTGGATAGTTCTATCATCTTATCAAATATCTCTTTATCTGTGACTAGATCAAATTTGTTTTTTATTTTACTCATCAGCTTTGAAAAAAGTAGTTTTGCAACTACTATATCACTAAGAGCATCATGTGACCTTATAACAATATTTAAATTCTCTGCTTCTTCTTTTTCATTTTTGTAAAGTCCAAGCTCATATCTGAGATACTGTAATCTATGTATATCCAGATGATCAAATAAATGCCTTGCACACTTGAGTGTATCTATGACTGTCATTTTATTGCTAAAGTTCTCTTTTCGTAGCATTTTAAGATCTGACGGTGCATCATGTGCTATAAAAATATTATCTGGTGTATTTAGCTCACTAAATACACCATACCCTTCAGTATCATGTAGTTTCTTTTTATTGGCAAGCATATCAGGTGTAATATTATGCAATTCCATAGCTTCGGACATCATCTCTGCATTTGTAGAGTTCAATGCGTTAAAAATATAAATAGGTGAAGTATTTATACTTTTTTCAAATACCATAAGCCCAAGCTGAATTATCCTATCTTGCTCACGATTACCCGTTGCTTCCAAATCACAAAATATATACTTTATTACTTATCCTTTACTTGGTAAAGCTTCTTTATAACTTTTTGGATCTTTTTCAGGATATTTAACAAGTTGCCACTTCCCCTTAATTTTAATATATCCCTGTGATTTCATGTATGTCTCATATTCTTTTTTATCTTGTTCATTACCTGTAGTCATTATCTATTCCTCTTATTATTTAGAATGTTTATTATATTCAAAAGTTGAGTGCCCCATTGGTATCCGTATCCTTAGATTTATGCTCTTCCATTTGCTCTAAAGCTTCGATAATATCTTTTTGTGGTTTTTGAGTAGACTTATACCAATCAAGCCACCCTTTATCAATACCATAAATCTCCTTTACAGACTTTCCAGCATGTTTGCCAAAACTCACTTTTACTTTTTCAGGAGGAATAGAAGTTCTTGTGAGCTCAACCATTTTATCCATAATATCAAAATGATTCTTGATATGATATTTTGTCTTGATTTTTATGTAGAGTTTTCTCAAAAACATCTTTAGAATCACAACATCACCAATGGCATCATGAGCTTTTATCTCTACACCATATTTCTTGGCTTCAGCATCCTCTTCATTCTGAGTAAACATCATATATCTAAATGTTTGCAATTTATAATTTTGGAGTTTGTATCCATTGCTATCATCACCTATCTCAAAAAGGTGTTTAGCACACTGTAAAGTATCGATAAGTTTTAATT
>JAUXGC010000136.1 GCA_030622375.1 Sulfurovum sp. | reverse complement strand
GTAGCTGTCTTTTCCTTCGACATCAAACACTGCTTTGTCTTTAGGATCATTTTTAATAATTGCTACTTTTTTATTTTTACTGAGTATTATTGATATCTTTTCTATAAGAGTAGTTTTTCCACTACCTGATGGTCCCGTAAACGCTACTGCAACTCTTTTTGGCACAATATATATTTCCCTTACTTATGTATTAGGGAAATTATACTGAAATATTTATTGAAACTATGTTAAACTTATTCTAATTATGAAGGAGAATAAATGCGTAATACAATATTAATATTTGGTGCTATCCTCCTTTTTTTAGGTTGTACTTCTAAAGAAGAAAAGTTACTTATGCAAAAGTATGAAAAAAATAAATCTTATCATAAACAACTACAAAAAACTGAAACAACTAAACTTTATGATGGAGAGTTTACTAAAGCTATACTTACTGCAACTTACCTCCATAATCCAAAGGAAAAGACAGAAAATGAAGTATTTGTTATAGGTATATATATTGAAGATGGTGAAGAAGATTTATTTAGCCAAGAAGGGTATAGTTTAACACTTGATGATAAAGCCCCTAAAAGCTTTAAAGTTTTGGAAGCAGAGGATGATCTATTGAAACATATTTCTCTTGTATCAGAGTGGGACCATTTTTATCTGGTTACTTTTGAACACACTCCAAATGAAAGTTTAAAATTAATCTTCGAGAGTGATATGTATGGAAAGGGTGAGTTGCGATTTGCTAAAGTTTCTAAGTATGTATTGACAGGAAAAGCATTTTAGTAGATATTTTAGTTTCTAAATGAGTCTGTTTTGGCAGGATTTGTCAAACTCTTTATAAATGGTAAAACTCGTGCCACTACCCCAAGTTTATTGAGATATATAACATAGTTTGTAAGAACACGTTTTCCATACTCTCTAGCTTCTGTATTTGTCATCTTTTCCATACTTAAGTATGGTTCAAATGCGCCAGCTCTAAAGTAGTTAGGTTTTGTAATGAGCCTTTTTGTAAACCCTATACCCCCATTATACGCATAAGCTACAAAAAGTGGATGGTAGAGGTATTTATTGAGATAATCAAGATGAAAATCAGCGTACTCTATAGATTTATAAGGGCTAAACATCATATCTAAATCTATATACTCTCCTTTCTCTTTCGCAATATGTTTAACAAGAAAAGGCATAAATTGCATCATTCCCAGTGCAAAAGAGCGAGAGACGGAAGCAGGTACAAAACGACTCTCTTGTCTGGCAATGGCATATATGAGAGCTTGACGCTCTTTAGAAAATTTTTTCATAGTTTCTCGATACGGCATAGGAAAATATGATTTTGTATAGTTACATGCTTTGGCTTTCAGGTAAGTATTCATTCCTATGGTTGCTTGAGATTCACAATCCTCTGCCAACTCTTCTAAGTCGGCAGATGGCATATTCATTTTAGCTTTCATTTTAGCCCAATCTATAGGATTTTTAGCATCAATACCACGTACGTGACTCTTGCCTATAGATGGAGTAATAATGCTTTTAGGATATCTGCTATTTGTAAAATCTGCAGCTAAAAGGGTATATAAATTTATATGATAACTCTTCAGTAGCTTATCTAGATATTGTCTATCTTTACTTACAAGATATAGCCAAAAAAGTGCTTTATCTTTCTCCCATCTTTTGTTGTATCTAACATAAGAAGCATTAAAATAATCAGTTGCTTTTTGAAGTTTATTTTGCCCAACAAGTTGTATTCCTATTTTAAAATATTTATGGGCTTTAGCTTTAATTTTCCAAGCTATTATCTTCTCTTTCGAAGATTTAGGTTTTGGTGACAGATAAGCTTTTAATCCAGTCCTCTCTCTGTAAGCCACGCGAAGCTTCTTGTTTAAATGGTCAGCCTCTTGCATAATAGACTTTGCCTCTTGTTTGGTAGTAGTTTTTTGAGATAGAAAACGCCAAATATAATAATCTTTTTCAACACTTTGAGGCATTTTGTGTACCTGTGAGTAAGTAAATGTTTTAGCATCGAGAATAATACTGCTTAGCAGATGTACTAATAGTGCTACTAAAAGAAATTTAATCCTCACTATTATCTAACCTAAAAATGAACGCATCATAAATGTATCAAGAAATTGAAGACCTATAATAATAATAAGAGGAGAGAGGTCTATGCCTGAAATGCTAAGAAATGGCATCTTTTGACGTATAAAACTATATACAGGCTCTGTAAGTCTATGAAGAATTTGAACAATAGGATTACTAGGGTCAGGTCGTACAAAACTTAGTAGTGCGGAGATGATAACAATCCAGATATAGATATTGATGACTGTGTGTAAAAGTTGAACGATAGAGTAGATAAGAGCACTCATGATGCTACCTCCAATAGATAAGATTTAATAAGTGGATATATGTCACTTAGTTCCGGCCCATGGTGGGCACCTGTAAGTAAAAGTCTAAGAGGTTTAAATAAGTTTTCATCTTTAAGTCCGCTCTCTTTCATAATATAGCTTATAAATTCATCAAAAGTATCTATCATAGGTGCATCTGCAATTATTTTTTCCATAATACGCATTTGCTCACCATGCTCACCTTCAAAGTTTTTAGGTGAGAAAATAGGTTTGATTTTGCTTTCAAGCTCACTGATTGTGCTGGCTTCTTCCAGATAAATTTTTGCTAGTTTGCCTATGTTTGCATCAGCAAATCCAAAAATAGAAGAGAGTCTTTTGTCGTCCATTAGCCCTAAGTGTTTACAGTTGATAAATCGAAGTTTATCTATATCAAATTTGGCAGGAGACTTTGAAATATTGTCTAGACTGAACCACTCTAGTGCTTCTGGCATAGTAAAAATTTCAGTTGGTGTTTTATTTCCAAGAAGTATAAGATAGTTGGCAATAGTATCAGGAATAAAGCCTTGCTCGAAAAGCCATTTGAGACTAATAGCATCATCTGTATTGCTCATTTTTTTACCATCTGAATTTAGTATGATAGGTAAGTGAGCATAGAGTGTCTCTTGCTCATAGCCTAAAAGCTGTTTGATGTGTATCTGTTTAGGAGTATTGGAGAGATGTTCTTCTCCTCTTATGACTAGGCTTACATCGGAGAGCATATCATCGCATGCACATGCAAAGTTATAGGTAGGTGTCGAGTCGGCTCTAAGGATAACAAAGCTATCTACCTCGTTTGGTGTAGCAGTGATATCGCCTTTTATTAAATCATGATTGGCAATAGTCACATCAGGTTTTTTAATACGAATTACAAATGGTACGTTGTCTTGTTTGAGTTTACTAAACTCCTTGGCACCCATAGAAGAGCAACGACCACTGTATCGGTACGCAACTCTATTTTTCTTTGACTCTTCTTTATCAAGCTCTAACTCTTTTGGAGTGCAGGTACAGACAAAAGCTTTTTTCTCTTCAAGTAGTCTAATGGCAAGTGTTTGGTGTATATGAAGATTTTCACTTTGGTGACTAACGCTGTTGTGAGGTAGGGCAAATTTCTCCAAAATTTGTAAAATCTCTGTATCTTTGCCCTCTATGTTGCGCTCTTTGTCTGCATCTTCTATGCGTACGATGAAGTTAACATCTCTCTGTTTGGCTATCATATAATTAAAAATCGCTACACGTAGGTTTTCTATATGCATATCTCCAGTAGGTGAAGGGGCAAATCTTAGCATCTCTTTGGCTCCAATAGTTGTTAAAATTAGTGATGATATTATAGAGTTTTTTACTTTAGGTTACACTCAGAGAAAGGTTTTCTATATTTAGATTTAAGCC
>JAUXGC010000007.1 GCA_030622375.1 Sulfurovum sp. | reverse complement strand
ACTTATGAAGTACAGAGTTCAACAAGGTCTGATATGGCATACCCTCTTCAAGTGCTTTTGACTTTAGCTTCTCAAGATCACTTTCTAAGACTTTTATGTTGATAGCTTTACGCTTTGTATATTTGGTCGTTACAGCTGATTTAATCTTGGCCATCTTATCGGCTAGATTAGCTACAGAGCTTGGGTTTTCATTTTCAATGTAATCTACTATTTCTAATTCTTCTTTAGTGTGCATGGTTTACTCCTCGCTATATTTTTTGTGATATTTACGACTAGGAATAATATTTTTCAAAAATATTTCCTCTTCACTCATAACAAAAGGCACATAATATGTATAATTGTTTATCCATACTATCATCAACTCTTGATGAGCAAACTTCTCTTGATTGTGATGTGGGATAACATCTAAAATATTATCATTCATAATGGCATTTTCGACATCCTCAAAACTTACATTTCTAGTCTGCTTCAAAACACTATTTTTTTCATCACTCCAATTTATTTGCATCATCTACCTTTTACCTATTATAGCATATATTTATAACATCTTTAGTATATACTCAATCTATACTATAAGTCTTCCTCATCTTCAGGAGCTTCCAACTCCAAGGCATCAATATGCACAATAGACGAAGACCCGGCAATCCCCTGCAACGCACCATACATCTCAGTGGTATTTACAAGAACACCATTAATGGTCTTTTCTCGTCTTTTCCAACTTGCCATAAGGGAGCGTTTTTCTTTTTCTAGTTCTTCTTGCATCTTAATAAAGCCATTTACTATGGCTTTCATTTGCATAGAGAACTCATTTCCTGTCATGTAGTTGTAGAGCAGAGTCATTTTGTCAGATTTGTTTTCCTCTTTTTGCAGAGTTTCATATGCACGCATAAGGCTTTCACGAAGCAGTGACGCAGAAATAATGGCGACTGTCCACTTTATATACAATATTACATTTATGTAGATTACTACAGAGAAATATGACTGATTTTATGAAAAAGAAAGACAATAGCCAAAAGGCCATTGCTGTGTTGAGCTTATGTGTTAAAAAGTATAATTGATACCAATCATGACAACTGGATACCACTTATAATCATTTATTTCATCTTCAATAATCTGTCTTTCAGCCTCAACATTACTTTGAATTTGATTAAAGAAAGTATCGTTTAAGCCACCATCCGCAGGAATATCTACACCACGTGTAACTGATGCCTCAAATTCTGCTTCCCCATGATACATTGCACCAACATCCAGAGAAAAGCCCCATCCCGCTTCACTTCCTTTGTTTCCCCAACCTATACCTGCATAAGGTGCAACTTTGCCAAGAATTGTCTCTATCTCTAGTGTGCCAATCTTGTCTGCCTGATAAACAACATCATTAATTTCATACGTTCTTGCTGTTGGTATTGCTTTTCCATTAAAACTATTTCCATTATAGTAAACTCCTGCCGTTAAATGAAATTGACCCTCAGGTACAAGATAATAATCCAGCAATAATCCTACAGTTAGCAAATCAATTGAAACATCATAGTTAACATTTTTTTCACTATCTTCTCTACTATAACTTAAACCGTTGACATTAAAACGTACATTCAGTGATTCATTGACAGGGATATAAAAATCCAAGCCAAGCCCTAATGTACCAATTTTAAATCCTACCGTATGGAGTGAAGAGTCACTTTCTACTACTACTTCGTCCATAGGATTAGTCACTAACTCTACAGAATCAATGGCGAACAAACTACTTCCCATCACAATAAAAGCCACTGCTGACAATACTGTTTTATGCATAAAACATCCTTTTTTGAACTTAAACACTTCATAGTATAGTCAAAAAAAGATTACAAGTTTGCTATTTTATGTGCTGGGATAAAGTTTATTGATTTTTTTCAGAAATACAAAGAAATAAGGAAACAGGTGCCAGGTGATGCTAATGCTATTCTCTTTGCTATCAACTATTCATCCTCTTCACAATCTCATCCCCTCACATATTATTCCCTCTCCACTTTCCCTCGCAGTTGCTTCTTGCTACTCTGTTTCTTTTTCGAGTCCAATCGTCTATTGACAGAGCCTTTTGTTGGCTTGGTAGGTACTCGCTTTTTTTGAGTGACATTGACACTTTTTATGAGTTCTCTCAGGCGGTCAAGTGCGTCGTCCCTGTTTTGTTCTTGGCTTCGGTGCTGTTGGGACTTTATCACGACTATACCGTCTTTGGTAATGCGTTTATCTTTTAGTGTGAGTAATGGTTCTTTATAAGACTCAGGGAGTGACGAGGCAGAAATGTCAAAACGAAGATGAATCGCTGCAGAAACTTTATTGACCTTTTGCCCACCAGAACCCCCTGCTCGAATGGCAGAAATCTCTATCTCATTTTCATCTAGAGTAACCGTATTTGATATCTTGAAGCTTGCCATGTTTTCTCTTTCTAGCTTTTTATCATCATTGCTCATTAGTTTGTGCGTCAAACTTTGCTTTCATTGTAGAGTTACCATATGTTAATTTTTTAATGGTTAAATCATCAGCTTTATTGTTTGCCAAGCGTAAATTATTTTCCGACGACAACAGAGCATCTTTTGTTTTTTGAAGATGACTTATGGTTTTATCAATTTCATCAATAGCTGTTTTAAATTTGCGACTTGCCAAATCATAATTTCTAGCAAATCCTGTTTTAAATGCATTTATTTTTTCTTCGAAGTTAGTTATATCTACATTTTGATTTCTCATCAAATTTAATTCTACTTTATACTTCATAGAATTCATTGCAGCATTTCTCAGAAGTGTGATAATCGGAATAAAAAATTGAGGGCGGACTACATACATCTTCTCGAACTTATAAGAAACATCAAATATCCCTGTATTATACAATTCATTATCTGCTTCTAAAAGAGAAACTAAAACTGCATATTCACAACCCTTATTTTTACGGTCTTTATCTAGTTTTACAAAGAAATCTTCATTTCTTTTTTTTGTAGCAGTCTCATCATTCTCATTTTTCATTTCAAACATAATTGAAATGATTTCATTCCCAGTTTCATCATATTCTTTATAAATATAATCGCCTTTAGTCCCTCCGCGTGCATCGTTATCTTTTTCAAAATATGCATTTTTGAAGCCTGTTGCCCGTAGTCTATTAAATTCATATTCGCAATGTTGCTCTAACGTTTCCCCTACCATCTTCGTTGAAAGTTTCTGTTTAAAGTCTTTTAAACGTTCAATTTCATCATCTTTCATTTCAATAGTTTTATCTTTAAATACTAGCTGATTTGTATACTTTTCCTTAATTGATATTTCAAGTGATTTGTTTTCTGTCATCATATTTCTTAGATCACCCGCTAAGTCATCACGCTCTTTTTCTATTTTATTTGTAACCTTAGAAATTTCAAGATTTTTCTCTGTTTCTGCATTCATAAGCTCGGATTTCATTTCAGAGATTTTTAATTCTTTCTCCGCTAATTTTTTCGCAAGCTCTGCATCACTATTAGCCTTTAATTCAGCAAGTTGCCTGTCTTTTTTTGCCAATTCATCCTGTAAAGAGTTTTTAATATTAGCTTCTGCGAGTTTAATTGCACTATCTTTTTCCTTTTCTTTAATTATTAAATCATTAGCAAGGTTATCACGCTCTTTTTCTATTTTTTTAGTAGCTTCTGAAATTTCTAATTTTTTCTCAGTCTCTGCACTCTCAATTCTAGATTTCATTTCAGATATTTCTATCTCTTTCTTTGCTAATTTTTCAGCAAGTTCAGCATCACTTTTTGATTTTAGTTCGGCAAGTTGCTTGTCTTTTTCTCCTAGTTCTTCTTGTAAAGAGTTTTTAATATTAGCTTCTGCAAGTTCAATAGCACTGACTTTTTCCTTTTCAGCAAGAGCCAGTCTACTTGTTAATTCTTCTTCAAATTGATGGTCGCGAACTTGCTTAAGTATATCGGCAAAGCCTGCCTCATCTACTTTAAAGGCCTTTTTACAATTAGGACAAATAATTTCATTCATGTTTTTATTCCTTTTTTTCTATAATCTCTATAAAAATTTTACTTGATTTTAAGAGTAGCACTAAAAATATGCCAAATTGTCATTATAATAAGAAATTTAATTTAATACAAGCCTAATGGTTTCTACTATCACCTCTTTTTCTACATTTCGTACTCTCTCATCATACTCTTCAAAACTCAACCTATCTTTAGCAATTTCTTTTTGTAAAATCACTTTACCCCCATCAAGTTGGGAACTAACATAATGAGTACTTACTCCACCATATAGATATTCATCTTTATAACTCTTCTCTATGGCGTTTAGTCCTTTATGTCTAGGGAGTAAGGAGGGATGCAGGTTAATCGCTTTTATCTGCTCAGTAAAGAAGGGGGTCAGGATACGCATAAACCCTACAAGCACTGTCAGGTCTGGATTATATTGTTGTAGTTTCTCGACCACTACTATATCAAAAGCTTCTCTGCTTCCGTAAGCTTTTGAATCTATAACCTCAGCGGGTATAGATGCTCTTTTTGCCACTTCTATACCTTCTGCTCTAGGGTTATTCGTCAGAGCAATGACAACTTCAAACTCTTGTTTGTGTAAACATTTAACAATATAGGCAAAGTTACTACCTTTACCACTAAAAAGTATAGCTATTTTTTTACGATTCGCCATGTAGTGGCTCGCTGCATTGTATTTTAATACTTATAATTCTTATCATGTCGGAATTTTACTCTAATATCACTTTAACTCCAAATTTTTGCCGGGGAGAGGAGACCCAAACCTACGCTATTCTAATCTTCCCACCTCACCTATGAGATCTGTTGACAACATCGAATAAGAAGATCCCTTGTAGTGATCTGTAGCGATGACCAAGGCCAAAGAGCCATGTATAGCTGCATCTATGGCTGTGTAGCCTTGTGCAAGTAAAGAAACAATGAGTCCAGAAAGAACATCTCCACTTCCACCTTTGCTTAATTTTGAACAGCCTAGAGGGTTGATGTAGAGTCTCTCTTTTTGCATGATGAGGGTATTGGCACCTTTCAGCAAAATGGTCACATGTGGATACTTGGCATTGAACTTGCGTACCATCTCAAAACGTTTGGATTGCACCTGTGTGACGGTAAGCTGTTCACCTGTAAGGATTTGCCACATGACTACAAACTCTTTTGGGTGTGGGGTGATGACGATCTCTCTGTTTTTTTGTTCTAAAATAGACAATATCTCTTCACTGTAAAAACTATCGGCATCTAGCACAATGGGTAAATAGCTTTTTACGACATATTTCTGTAAAAATTCACTCTCAAAATGACAGCCAAGCCCCATACCTATAGCCAATGCAGAAGCATTGGATGGTACAACTGTGGAGTGCATCAAATATGCAGGAGGAGAGACTTTTTCATGCACTACCAGTGTGGTAAGCCCCGCCCCAAAACTGGCAGCAGCCATTCCAGAGATGATACCTGCACCCTCTTTCTCTCCACAAAATACAGCAACATGACCAAAGCTACCTTTGTGTGTAATCTGCTCTACTCTTGTGGGCAACTTCAAATCACATCTCTCAAGTAGAAAAGTTTGACTCTCCTCTTCATACAAAAGTGAGCTTATGCCCAAATTGACACGTATCACTTCACCTGCTACATCTTTACACTCATCAAGATATAGAGCTTCTTTATATGCTCCCATAGTCAGTGTTACATCTGCTCGAAACGCTATGGGCATAAGCTCTCCACTCTCACCAACTCCAGTAGGCACATCACAGGCAATTTTATGCCCTTTAAGTGTGTTTAGTTGATTAATAATTTGTTGTGCCTGTTCATTTAAAGGTTTGTTAAGTCCTGCTCCAAACAGAGCATCTACAACAACTTCGGCTTCACTTATCTTGGTAACACTCTTAAGTCCTAACTTTATGACTCGCTCTAGCTGAAGTTTTGCCATAGCAGAGTCTGCCCCAAATGGCACATAAAGTTTGACATCATAATCGCCATGCAACTGTCTTGCAAGGACTATGCCATCTGCACCGTTATTTCCTACACCTGCTACAATAAATATCGAAGTGCCTTGTTTGAAATATTTACGTATATAGTTTGTCATACCTAAAGTAGCATGCTCCATGAGAATATCCTCAGTCAACCCATACTCATCATAACACCGTTTGTCCATCCCATAACAGTTTTTAAATACTTTTCTCATCACAACTCCTTTATAAACAACATACCATTGATTACTATAGTTTTCTCCCCGTCAAAAAACTCTTCGCCTATTCTATTTAGTTCCAATTTTAGCTTCGTATGGTTATTCTCTTTTTTTATTATCAATTCTGTATCATCTAGCTCCATTACACCTTTCTTGTGTTTGGCTATTAAATTTTGCAAAAACTCTTCTATATCTATAGTTATATTTGTATCATTTTTTTGTATATTAAGTTGATGATTCTTTGTATAAAGTAGAGTGAGCTTTGGATTATCAAAAATTATAGGCTCCTCCTGCACAACTCTTTTATCTCGTTTGACATATCTATATTCACCCATATTGATATGAATCATATAGTCATACCCTCTGATATCCGTCATCCTATCTTGCTTTGTTATATACTTATAATTTTTGGTGGAAAACATAGACCTCTGTTGTCCACTCTCTTTTATCTGTTTGTACTCCCGTTTACTTATATACTCAAATCCTAACTTTTGGGTTATATGCTCTGAAAGACTGCGCGAGTTATCTTTAAGGGCGTCTACCTCTTTTGTCATTTGTGGAAATGCTCCAGAGAGGCTATCGCCTCTATATCTTCTATCAAGATACTGCAAGGCATCTGAAATCTCATATCGAAGCTTGACAGGAGCAATGGTAGCATCATCATAGGTTTTGAGTTTTTCTATCATATCTTGTAACCTATGCACTTGTGCATTTTTACTCACTGTGTATGCATTGAGTGGTCCAAACTGTGTAATGGCTATGAGTGTGCTTAGGGAAATAAATATCCACTTGATTTTGGCATTTTTAAATAGTAGAAAATATATCGAAATCCCTGCTAGCCAAACACCCAAGACAAACACCATATATCGACTCTCAGTCCAAGAGTACTCCAATATACGAATAGCAATAGCTAAAAACAGCATAACTGTCTGCAACAGCACAGCTAACCATATCCATCTACGCCATCTACTCCCACTTTCTCTAACAAAATGAGTCCAAAACAGATAGGTCAGTATAGCTACCATAGAAAATATCACTATCAGCCATGCCAGTATCCCTTTTGGCCAATCCATACTGAACAGCACCTTGAATGTATATGAGTACAGTATGATAAAGTACAATCCACTCAATGGGGTGAGCAACCACTTGGTAAAAAACTTCTCTACTTTAGGAGGTCTTAGTGAGAGTTTAGACGCTAGTGGAGCTGAAGAGATTTGAGAGAGAAAGTACCCTACAGAGAAGAGCCCCACGATAAAAATATCTATCTGAAAATACCTTTTGCCTTCTATATCCAAATCAAATAGCTTCTCTACAGCAAACAGTGCTCCATTGACCCCAAATATCATAACAATAGTAAATAAAAATGCCATAGTAAAAGCAAATAGTATCTGCTTGCTATACTCCCAGTAACTTTCATTGTCAAGACTACTGCGAATAAAAGGTGCCCAGAGAAACGCCACAGCAAAAAGCAATATCAGGAAAAAATGGCGAAAAGGTATCATCATAACACCAAAATCTTTGGAGTTATCGGGCAAAATCATATAATACCCCAGCATTCCAATCAATGCCAAAACAGTCAATATTTGGTGCCAACGAAGAGATAAACTCTCCCCCATAAGCCTAACAGAGGCAAATACAAATATCGCCAAAGAGCTACATAGTAGTATCTTGGCTATGGTTAAATAAATCCCTTCTATCTTGTCAAGTTCTACCTCTATGAGATATATAGCTATGAGCGTGCCTATGAGCGAAGATAGCATAGTTAATGGAAATCGTTTGAGTGTCTCTGTGGTTTTAGTGATAATCTCACTACCTGTAGGGATACTAAATGCCATATATGGTCCTAGTTTTATAAATACTACATTATTCTATCTATAGTTTACATAATTTGGGATAATTTAAAACTATCTAGGTATAATCCACTTCAGTTTTATCTCCACCTATAAAAGGTCGGGGAAATCATTAACAGGAAGGGGGTGCTTTTTATGCCAGGAATTGTATTAAATTCACGTGAATCATTTGATGACGCGTATAGAAAATTTAAAAGACAGTGTGACAGAAACCTTATCGTAACGGAAGCTAGAGCTAGACAACACTACGAAACTGAGACTGAAAAGAGAAAAAAAGAGAAAATTGCAACTCGCAAGAAAATCCTTAAAAAACTCTTTATGCTTAGAAAATACGAAGCTAGACTGTAACTTTTATAACAACAGAGCATCTTGCTCTGTTGCTTCATTCCACTTTTCAAACAAAACTCCCATAAAATTCTCTTTAACTCATTACATATTATTTAACTTTTCGCTAAAATAATAGTAATATTTTTACAAAGGTTTTTCATGACATTTACTACCCCTTTACAAAAAGATGCTATAAAAATTATGCTCCTAGGTTCTGGTGAACTTGGTAAAGAAGTTGCCATTGAGGCACAACGGCTTGGTGTTGAAATCATAGCTGTAGATAAATATAAAAATGCACCTGCACACCTTGTAGCCAATCGCTCTTATGCTATAGATATGCAAGATGAAGCTGCGGTACTTGAAGTCATAGAAAAAGAGCAGCCTACATACATTTTGCCAGAAGTTGAAGCCATCTCTATCTCTGCACTTTTTGAAGCTGAAAAACGTGGGTTTCACGTCATACCTAACGCGGAAGCGGTAAATAAAACTATGAACCGTAAAAATATCCGTGTTTTTGCAGCTGATACCCTAGGTCTAAAAACATCAGGGTTTGAGTTTGTAACTACACTAAAAGGACTTAAAGATGCAGGAGACCGTATGGGATTTCCTTGTGTTATTAAGCCTGTGATGAGCTCTTCAGGACATGGACAGAGCATCGCTAAAAGTGCTGATGATATAGAAAAATCATGGGAGATAGCAAAAGAAGCTCGAGGTGATGCAAGTGAGCTTATAGTTGAAGAGTTTGTTACTTTTGACTATGAAATCACTCTTTTAACTGTGCGAAATGAAACTGGTACAACATTTTGTGAACCCATAGGGCATATACAAAAAGGTGGGGACTTCATACTATCTTGGCAACCAATACCTATGAGTAATGCAACACTACAAAAAGCAAAAAACATTGCCAAAACAGTCACAGATGGTTTAGGTGGTCGTGGCATCTTTGGTGTTGAATTCTTTGTAAAAGATGAAGAGGTTTATTTTTCAGAACTCTCACCTCGTCCACATGACACAGGTATGGTGACACTCATCACCCAAAGTCAAAGTCAGTTTGCTCTACATGTAAGAGCTGTACTTGGACTACCGCTTGACTACACAACGTATGGTGCAGGTGCTTGTGGTGCGTACAAGGCGAAAAATGAGAGCCATAATCCTACACTGGAAGTACCCGACAGTGCCTTTACAAAAGACAGTTTTGTAAGAGTTTTTGGAAAGCCAGAAACACATGTAGGTCGCCGTATGGCTGTGAGTCTTGTGCTTGATGAAGTAGAGTGTGCCAAAGAGCGTGCACTTGAAATTGCAACAAGCATAAGTGACAGTTAGATATGAGCATTGTACTACTTGATACTAAAACATTGGGAGAGGACTTAGACCTTTCTTCTTTAAATGTTTTTGGCACACTCACAAAATACCAAACTACTTCAGCAGACGAAACGCTTAATCGTATTAAAAATGCCCAAGTTATTATTACAAATAAAGTAGTTATCACTAAGGAAATGATAGAGAAGTCACCCAACCTAAAACTCATCTGCATTGCTGCAACAGGTATGAACAATGTGGATATTGATGCTGCCAAAATAGGTGGTATAGAAGTTAAAAATGTTGCGGGATACTCTACACAAAGTGTAGTTCAACACACTTTTTCCATGGCACTCTACCTTGTAGAAAAGATGGCATACTATGACACAGTTGTTAAAAGTGGAAAATGGACGGATTCTAAACTCTTTACAGATATCAGCCGTCCATTTTTTGAGATATCCGGAAAAAGATGGGGCATCATAGGACTTGGAAGCATCGGTAAAGAAGTAGCCAGAGTTGCTACTGCTTTTGGTGCAAAAGTCTGTTACCACTCAACTTCTGGAGAAAACTATGGACAGAAGTATCTTCATGTAACATTAGAAGAGATGATGAAGTCGTGTGACATCATCTCCATACACTGCCCACTTAATGATAGAACACATAATCTTATCAATGCTTCCAATTTAGAACTTCTAAAAGAAGGCTCAGTACTTCTTAACCTTGGCAGAGGAAGCATAGTCAACGAATCTGACTTGGCAAAAGCGCTAGATAAACGAGAAATCTATGCTGGTCTAGATGTACTTACTCCTGAACCTATAGCAGACAATAATCCACTTATGAATATTGTAAATCAAGATAGACTTCTTATTACTCCACATATCGCTTGGGCAAGTATCGAAGCTAGAAAAAAGCTTCTTGAAGGTATTGTAGAAAATATTAAAACATTTATGGAGAAATAATATATGATTGATGTTCTCATCATTGGCTCAGGTGGTGCTGGTTTAACTGCTGCACTATCGGCACAAGAGGCTGGTGCTTCTGTTCTTGTAGTAGGCAAAACATACCCAACTAACTCTCAAACCTCTATGGCACAAGGTGGCATAAATGCTGCTCTTTCAAATGTAGGAGAAGACCATGTAAGCTCTCACATTGCAGATACTGTTAAATCTGCTCATGGTTTATGTGATGAAGATATGGTACGTAAGATGTGTGCTGATGGTCCTGAAACCATAAAGTGGTTAGAGAGTTTAGGTGTACCTTTCTCGCGTTTAGACAATGGTAAAAGTGGCAAAGATACAGTGGCTCAACATCAAATGGGTGGAGCAAGTGCAAAGAGAGCATGCTACGCTCAAGATTATACCGGACTTAAAATACTCCATACACTTTATGATACTTGCTTAAAAGAGAAGATAGAGTTTTTAGATGAATATTATCTGCTTAACCTTATTATTAAAGATGGTGTAGCCAAAGGCGCTACTTTTTTAGACATTCGGACAGGTGAAGTCAAACAGATAGATGCAAAATCTGTGGTCATGGCTACAGGTGGATATGCTTCACTTTATCATGGCTTTACAACCAATGCTTACGGTTCTACTGGAGATGGTGTAGCAGCTGCACTTCGTGCAGGAGGGGCAGTGTCAGATATGGAGTTCATACAGTTTCACCCTACAGCACTTAAGCACTCTGCTATTCTTATAAGCGAAAGTGCTAGAGGGGAAGGCGGTCACCTGCTCAACTCTGATGGTGAGCGTTTTATAGATGAACTCAAACCAAGAGATGAAGTAGCACGTGCTATCTTTGCTCAAATCAAAGAAGGGCAACGTGTCTTTTTGGATGTACGTCATTTAGGAGAAGATAAACTCATGGAACTTCTGCCTCAAGAGATAGAACTCTGCAAAATACATGAACATATTGATCCGGCAAAAGAGTTGATTCCTATTAAACCTGTTGCACACTACACAATGGGTGGGATAGACGTAGATTATGCACTAGAAGTTAATGGTATTAAAGGCTGTTTTGCTGTAGGTGAATGCTCCAATGCTAAAGTGCATGGTGCCAATCGTCTTGGAGGGAATTCTCTGCTTGAAATTATTGCTTTTGGACGATTTGTAGGAGAAAATGCTTACAAACACTCTATTTATGCATCTTCAAAACCTGCTGACGCAACACAAAAAGAGAAAGATATTTTAGAAATAAAAGTACTTTTTTCACAAGAGAACACTAGCAACTTTTACCCGTACAGAGAACTATTGGGAAATCTATTTTATGAAAAAGTCGGTATTGTCAGAGAGAATCATCAGCTCCACGAAGCACTTGACGAGGTCATATCTATGCAAATTGCACAAAAAGAGATGGGAATTAGTGATAAAAACCAAACAAATAATCAAAATCTCATTGACTTCTTAGAGTTTAAAAATGCCCTACTTTTGGCACCCACTATTATATCTGCGGCTATTGCCAGAGATGAGAGTCGTGGGGCACATTATAAAGTTGGTTTTGAAAATGAAGATAATGATTTTAAAAAGCATATTGTGCTGCAGTGGAAGAGGGAGGAAGTATGATATTAGCTCTCTGTAGGGTGGGTTTTCCAACCCACCAACAATGCCTTAGCATTGATAGTCAAATATTTGATACTTTCACTCCGTTCATTGGTGGGCAAGAATGCCCACCCTACATGTGTAAGGAAAACTGATGCAAATAAAAATTCTTAGAAGTGAAACTAATACTCATCAACTTTATACACTGCCTGCAGGAGAGATACCTCTTCTCAATGCTCTAACTTACATTAAAGAGACACAAGATGCCAGCTTGACATTTTCTGCAGGCTGTCGTGCTTCTGTCTGTGGTACTTGTGCTGTACGCGTGAACAGTAGAGAAGAACTCTCTTGCTCCTACAAAGTTAAACCCGGAGATATCGTTGAGCCACTACAGTACCACCCTGTTCTGCGTGACCTTAAAGTAGATAAACACAAAGCCCAAAAAACCCTCTTACAAAGCAATACTTGGCTACAAACATACAAAGAGTCTTCTCTCTCGCATACAGATGAAAAACAGACAGCTATACAGACAGACTGTATCTTGTGTGACGCATGTTACTCTGCCTGTCCTGTATACGCAGTCAATTCAGACTTTTTAGGTCCATTTGCACTCACTCGTGCTTACCGCTACAGTATAGATAAGCGAGAAGGTGATGCAAAAAATATTATAGATAACATTCAAACTAATGGAGTGTGGGATTGTACTTTATGTGGTGAGTGTACTGCTGTTTGCCCTAAAGGCATAGACCCGAAGATGGACATCACTATACTAAGAGGTACATCACTTCAGCTTGGGCACTCTGACCCTACTTTTACAACGCAGGATTTTGGAATACCTGATTTTGGATTTAACCCAAATGCTGGGTTTTAAATATCTCTAGGGTCAACAATCTTCCCTGCAATAGCAGAAGCTGCAGCCACAGCAGAGTTTGCTAAATAAATCTCAGAAGTTCTAGCACCCATGCGACCTACAAAGTTACGGTTAGTGGTAGCTACACAAACCTCACCATCACCTAAAATACCCATATATCCACCCAAACATGCACCACAGGTAGGGTTAGAGACAACAGCACCTGCCTCAATAAGTATTTTCATTAAACCCTCATCTTGTGCCTGAAGAAGTATCTTTTGGGTAGCTGGGGTGACTATCATACGAGTATGTCGTGCCACTCTTTTACCCTCCATGATTTTAGCTGCTATGCGTAAATCTTCTATTCGTCCATTAGTACAAGAGCCTATCATCACTTGATCTATCTTGATATCATCTGCTACTGCCTGCTCTATAGGTTTACCGTTTGATGGCAAAAATGGGTAAGCAATCACTGGTGAAAGTGCTGATGTATCTATGGTAATGGTTTGACAATACTCTGCATCTTCATCTGAATTGTGAATTTTAGGCTCATCTCTTAATTTGCCATTTGCCTCTTTTCGCTCTTCAAGATATGTTTTAGTAATACTATCCACTGCAAAAATACCATTTTTAGCCCCTGCCTCTATAACCATATTTGATATAGAAAATCTATCTGCCATATCTAAGTGCTGAATCGCTTCGCCTGTAAACTCAATGGCTTTATACAATGCACCATCCACGCCTATTTGACGGATAAGTTCCAAAATGATATCTTTACCATAAATATGTTTACCTGGTTTACCCATTAACTCTACCTTAATGGTTTCAGGCACCTTAAACCAATTGCCTCCAGTAATCATAGCAAATGCAAGGTCTGTACTCCCCATACCTGTTGAAAAAGCCCCTAATGCACCATGCGTACAGGTATGAGAGTCTGCACCGATGATGACATCACCTGGTAATACAAGCCCTTTTTCTGGAAGCAACGCATGCTCTATACCCATATCTTTTTCATCAAAGAAGTATTTTAAGTCATGTTTATAGGCAAACTCTCTGCTTATTTTTGCTTGATTTGCTGATGCAATGTCTTTTGCAGGAATGTAATGATCCATTACTAAAGCAAAACTATCTGGCTTTGCCAACTTTTCTGCCCCACTCTCTTCAAATGCTTTTATAGAAATAGGTGTAGTAATATCATTACCAATAATCATATCAATATCTACTCTAACTATTTCTCCTGCTTTGACTTCACGCCCTGCATGTTCTGAGAAAATCTTCTCTGTCATAGTTTGTTTCATTTATTATCCTTCGGATAGGATGACTATAGAATAAAGTCCTGTAGCCTACGTTGTCACTAGGACAACTTCAGCAGTTGGCTCATGCGACTTGTTGCATACAACTATATACATCCTTATCATACTTTATCGCGAATTATAGCGAAAGTTGTTTATGGTAAAATTCTTATAATATAAAAATTTCCCGAAGCAGTAGTCTGTGTCATGGGTCATTGGTTGAATTTGCAAAGCGAATTAAAGCTGTGACCCTGCATCTTAATTTGCATACAGGGCAATAAGACACAGGAAGAACCCATGAAACTCTACGAACTACAAGCAATCGCAAAACGATTAAATAACTTTACATTCATCTCTCGTGTAAGACGCATAGAAGACAAAACTCTAGAAATTATGCTTGACAAGTCTGAGAGTTATTTTTTCAATATGACAAGAGGTCATAGCTTCATCTACAGAGCCCCTTCACAAAGACCTTTACAGGGCTATAATGCACCATTTGACACACTGTTACACTCTCTGATGAGTGGAGGCAAACTTATATCTGTAGAGGTGCCAAATGATGACCGTATATTGCGTTTTACAATTGCCCCAAAAAGTTCATATAAAGACAAAACTATACACCTACAACTAGAGTTTACAGGTAAAAATACCAATGCCATACTTTTAGATGACAATGAAGTCACTATCGAAGCCCTTAGGCATATAGATTCCGATAGTTCTTTTCGTGTTGTACGACCAGGGATGGAACTTTTACCCATCCCACGTAGGGTGTTGTCCCCCGACAACACCACATCAGAGTCCACCCATCAAGGTGTTGTGAGGGCACAACACCCTACAGAAATTGATCAACTTCTTGAAGAAAAATATCTAGAAATTCAAAAACAACGCCTCCAAGATATCAAAAAACAAAAACTATCCTCTGTGGCAAAGAAAATAAAGAAGTTTAGTCAACTCTTAGAAAAACTTCCTAACGAAGAAAAACTAGCAATTCAAGCCAAAGAACACAGCAACACAGGCAATCTCATCTTAGCAAACTTATATCAGATAAAACCTTACGATACAAAACTAAAAACCTTTGATTTTGAGGGCAATGAAGTAAACATACTACTACCAAAAGATTTGAAAGTAACCCGTATGTCTGATTACTATTTCAACCTCGCTAAACGTGCAAAGTCTAAAGCTAAAAGTGTACATATAGAACAAGAAAACCTAAGTTCTAAAAAAGCATTTTATGAAAATATTTATCATGCCTTGGAACAAGCTAAAACACCTTATGAGCTAGAACTACTTGTGCCTAAACGGGCAAAGTCCTTGCGTAAAAAAGAGAAGCTTAGGGAGGGTGAACTTTTTTGGATAGAAGGCTATAAAGTCCTTGTAGGTCGCAACAGCAACGAAAACCAAAAACTTTTAGAGATAGCCAAAGCCAATGATTTATGGATGCACATAAGAGATGTTCCCTCTTCTCATGTCATCATAAAAACAGACAAACAAAATCTGCCAGACTCTATCATCCAAGCTGCTGCTAAACTTTGTGTAGATTTTTCTGTTAAAAATGCAGGGGATTATGAGGTTGATTATACGAAACGAAAGTTTGTCAAAGTACAGGAGGGGTCCAATGTCCTTTATAATAAATATGAGACTATCAGAGTGACTAAAGAGGGGGTTGAGATTAGAGAATAATCTTGTTTTTGCTCTTCCCGTTAAATCACACAAAGTGTGCCTTGTCGTGGTGAACGCCCTTGAAAGCAAAGCAATTCGAGAGCCACGACGATTTTTTGCTTCGTTTTTTCTAAAAAATGAAGAGAGAAACAACGCCTCAATGAAAATAAAAGGAAAATTAAACACTTACTTTTTCTTGCGACGCAAAAACCAATACATCAACCCAAGCCCAAAGAACAATCCACCCAATACCTGCACCCAAGCAGTCATCAACAAAGACTTATTGATAAGCGTATGGTGCATATCATTATCTATCTTAACACCTGCAAATTTAGCTGTATGCACAAGCAAAGATACAGCCAAATCTTCACTTGGCATCTCTTTATGACAACTCATACATACCCCTCTTCTGTCCATCTTAGCTCTGGTTTCATTGTCTAGTGCTTGTGAAAGCTTCCAGTGGTTTCCTACTGTTTGGAGTTGTGTACCATTTTCATCTACAAACCTAGAGAGGTCATCTTTAAGATTTGGAATGGCAGGCATCTGTTCATCTACTTTATGTGGCAATACTTTTCTGTCTGCGCTCATCAAATCAACAATTGTTGTTTTGCTTTGATCAGCAAAATATTTACCCCCTTCTATGCCATAGCCTAATGCTTTTGCACTGTCATGACAGGAACTACATGTCCTACCTTTTTTAGTAATAGTATGAGGATTCACTGGAGACATGACAATGGAGTTAACCCCTTCTTCCCCTCTTCCTTCTGCGTTAGGAATTTTAAAAATATGATTTTGAAGTTTTGCTTTTCCATCTTTACCTATGACTGTTAAGATTACTTGACATCCAGGAATGACTGGAGAGATACGCCCTTCACCATTTTGTGCCAAAGCAGGGTTTTCCCATCGCAAATAAGAGCGTGTTTCTGTTACTTGTCCATCAACTAAAAAATCTTTCAGACTATCTACCTCACCCGTTACACCATTATGGTGTGATTTAGAAGCAGCAAGATAATCTGGGTTCTGTTTCCCATCTGAGTAGTCTATCTTGACATGACATCCGTAACACTGTGGTGCCCATGAAGCATGGCAAGTATAACACTCCAGTTTTTCGGTATGGGCTTTAATCTGATCCATCGCCACCAATCCCTCTTGGGAAATTTTTCCTTCTTTTTTGAGTGTTTTAAGAGGCTTAAGTATGATATCTTTACCCGAAGCAAGATGCATAATGACCTTGTCTCCTTTTCGCACTGCTTTAGTTAGAGGGTTACCTCTTGCAGAGAGTAAAAATCCATCACCTTTATCTTTAGGGATGCTTCCTTGTTTCAAATACTCCGCCAAAGTTTTAGTCGTGCCTCTTGCTTTACCAGTTTTTGGCTCTGTCTTAAACTCATCACTGTAGCCCAAAGGTAGCTCCCAAGGGTATTTGTCTGTTGTACCATGACAATCTTGACACTCTATCTCTACAGCACCCAAGTTCGCTCCCACATTAAAGCCATCCCCATGATGGTCTATAGAGGTATGACAATCTTGACAAAGCATCCCTTTAGAGTAATGGATATCCTCTTGCAAGTGCATATAACGCTTAGTATGAAGTTTTGGTTGCCCATTACCTTCACTATCATAAGGAGACTGATACTCTGTCTCCATAAGCCCCTGATATGAAACACCTATACGTTTCCCACGGTTATGACATGTTGTACAAGTCTCTACAGGGATACCCGAATAGTTATTGTCGTGCACTTGCACTTTGACTTTACGTGAAGACTGTATGGAGTGCACAAGTAGATGCCCCTGCTCTTTAGAGATATTGTTATCTCCACCCTCATAATAGCCCTCATTTGAGTAAGGGATATGACAAGAAGAGCAACCGATACCTCTAAAGTCGCCACGTCTTTTACGTCCTTTCCCTGTAGTATGACAACGCAAACACTCTTGGCGAAGATAAGTATAAACAGAGAGGGTTGGGTCTTTCTCTATCTCTTCTGCTGTTGGTGCAGGTGGTAGTTCATGCATGACCTCTGGAAAACCTTGAGGCTCTTTAATTCTTAACTCTTTCATATATTTATCATAAGTTTCTGTTCCTATGCGTTGATGAATATCTCTGTTTCCAAAGTTACTATGATTATGGTCATATCCATCTTTCGCACCAAATCCCCAAAGTGCACCATGTATCTTGCCTGCTTCTGTAGCCATAAGATTATTCCACTGAGACTCTATCTGTTTGGGGTGACACATGCCACATGTATGCTCATTTATCCAAGGGCTTCCAGGTGCAGGGTAAAATGCTTTGGGTCCTTTGTTTGTTTTAAAATACTCCAAAGTTCCATTATGCGCTTCTTCTTTTTGGGTTGCTTGTGGGTTACCACCATGACAGACAATACAATCATTATCTGTCTCACCTGCTTTGTCTGCTACCTTAAAAATCTCTTTCATCATTTTAGAATTAGGGTCTCGTATATCTTCAATACCTTTATGGCAAGAGAGGCAACCATTATTAGTATTAGCTTGCAGTAAAAATGGTAAAAGTAGTCCTAGAAATAGTAATTTATACATAATACCTCTTTATTATTTTAAACTATTATTAATTATATCAAAAGCATCTAAAACCGAAGTATAACGCAAAGCGTGGTATAATCTTTTTTATAAAATCAAGTAGGAAATTATTATGACAAAAATATTTACAAACCATTATGAACGATGGCTTACAGGTATTGGGCTTTTAGCTCTTGTAGGACTTATTGGCTGGATTGATAGTTTTTTTGTTATGTGGGTATTTTTGGGTGTCATTTATATGTTTGCTTTTTATGAAGCTATGAAACTTTTTAAACTTGTATCACCATCTGCATATTTCTGGGCGGCACTGCTATGGGTAGTTGCATATTTTTATCCAAACCCTGATGATTTGTTCTTTCTTATAGCTATAATATTTGCAGGTTCACTTGCCTATTTTCATAATTTTGAAAAAAGACTACTACTTCCTTTTTTATACCCAGTGAGCGGGATACTATTTTTTCTTATTCTCTATAAAGATTTTGGAATTGCCTCAATGTTTTGGCTACTTGTCACTGTAGCTCTTACTGATGTAGGTGCTTTTTTTACTGGCAAAGCTATAGGTAAAACCAAGTTTTCAAATACTTCACCAAACAAAACACTTGAGGGTGTATTCGGTGGCATTATTCTCGCTACAGTAGGTGGTAGTTTTGCAGGGCTTTATATTGTTGATTTTTGGATTGCTTTTATCGTAACGCTTGTGACAGCCATGGCTTCAGTTTTTGGAGACCTTTTTGAGTCTTATCTTAAGCGTGAAGCAGGCGTAAAAGACTCTGGCAATTTACTTCCTGGTCACGGAGGGATACTAGATAGAATAGATGGCTATCTTTTTGGTGCCATCATAATGGTTCTTGCCTTAAGAGCACTGATTTAATCTATGTCCAGTATTGTACTACTAGGTTCTACAGGATCCATAGGGGTCAATACCCTCATAATCGCCAAACGATATAACATTGCCATAGAAGCTCTTATAGCAGGCAATAATATAGATCTTCTAAATGCCCAAATAAAAGAGCATCAACCTAAAGTTGTAGCTATAGCCAATAAGGCTGACAAAGAGAGAATAAATCACCCAAATGTACTCTGTGGTAGTGAAGGTATTTTGCAACTCATAGAGGAATCTAAAAGTGACACCATAGTCAATGCTCTCGTAGGGTACGCTGGTCTTGCTCCTACCCTTAAAGCAACAAGCCTTGGCAAGAGAGTTGCACTCGCAAACAAAGAATCACTTGTAGTTGCAGGTGAATTCATAGATATGTCACTCATTACCCCTATAGACTCTGAACATTTTGGTCTGTGGTATTTAATGAATGAACGTCCTATCTCTAAACTCTATATCACTGCAAGTGGAGGTGCTTTTAGAGACTGGAAACTAGACAAAATGAAAAATGCTACTTTCAGTGATGCACTCAAACACCCCAACTGGGCTATGGGAAACAAAATCACCATAGACTCTGCTACTATGACCAACAAGCTCTTTGAACTTCTGGAAGCTAAATGGCTTTTTAACACGAGTAGCATCGATGCAGTCATAGAAAAGAAATCTATCATACATGCCCTTGTAGAGTTCAAAGATGGTTCTACCACTGCACATTTTGCAGGTGTTGACATGAAACTGCCTATTGCCTTTGCGCTTAGAGGAGAGATAGAAGAGGCTATCTTGCCAAATGTAGATTTACTCTCTATGGGAGCAGTAGAGTTTCTACCTATAGAAGAGAGTCGCTACCCTATTTGGCAAATCAAAGAACATATCTTAAACAATCCTCACTTGGGTGTTGTAGTAAATGCGGCAAATGAAGAAGCCATAAAAGCCTTTCAAGAAGAGAGGTGTTCATTTTTTGGTATGAGTGAGATGGTGCTAAATGCCTATAAAAAATTTGAAAACTTTAAAGCAGGTAGTATAGATGAGATTGTCCAGATAGATAAAGAGGTGAGAGCCTATGTATCTTAACCGTAGGGGGCGATTGCCATCGCACCATTGTCTGATACATATTTATATTGGTGCGATGGCAATCGCCCCCTACGGATTTTTTCAATGAAAACCCTCATCTTGCACGGTTGGGGCGGAAGTGATGAACCGCACTGGCAAGCAGAACTTGCAGCCAAAATAGCCAAAAACTACGGAACTGTCTCTTTCCCCTTGCTAGACAACTGTCACTTTCCTTCTAAAAACAGATGGGTAAAACAAGTTAAAATCATACTTGAAGAATTTAAGCCAGACACCGTAGTCTGCCACTCTTTAGCTAACACACTTTGGTTTTGGCTCTGTCAGGATGAGATATTTGAAACAACAGGTCAAATCAAAAGACTTTTTATGGTTTCCCCACCAAGTCTCACAACAAAAGAAGACACCATCAAAACTTTTTTCCCTTGCCTTTTGCCACAAAAACTCTATGCAGACAGAGTAGAAATGATTGTCTCCGACAATGACCCATACATTGAAATAACTGAAGCAAAAGCCATATCAAAAAAGTACAATATACCTCTACACATCATAAAAAATGCAGGGCATATCAATGTAGATAGTGGGTATGGCAAGTGGAAATTTATAGAAAATCTAGTGATTGGCTAATATTGACTTTCTCTATGGCACAAATACACGCTAAGCTAAGTACACTACACCCAACTCACAACATCTAACAACTCCACCTTAGAAAAATGCCCAAGATTATTGGAAATGAGTGTTTCTCCGTTTGCTATGGCTATGCTTGCTATCATCAAATCCATATCTGCAACTACTATGCCTTTTTTTTGCATATTTGCTTTCAGTGCACCAAATAATTTAGCTGACTTTTTGTCAAACATATATACTTTTATATTTTCAAAAATGAGTTCTACTTGGGGGAGATATTTTTTGTTATCGCGTTTTTTTAAACCGTAGATAAGTTCTGCATAATTTACAGCCGTAGAAGCAAGTTCACTTTGATGCAATATAAACTGTTTTTTTACAGCCTCGGAACCCCTAAGATAATAACTTATCGTATCGGTATCTAAGACCATAAGTCTATCTCTTTGTTTAACCTGCTATTCGCTATATCATCCATAAGAGTATTGGCTTCTGCATCAGACATAATACCAAATGATTTTTCTATCCAATTATCTGTTATTGTTTTTCGTGCAGTAAGCTCCAAGTATCTATCATAATCTAAAACAACCACAAAAGGTTTATCTCTTTTAGTTACTAACATATCACCTTTTAAAGCATTTTGCAAAAGTGTGCTATTTTGTTTAATTTCTGAGGCTGTGATAGATTGCATATGTCATCCTTCTATTTGTCTATTTTAACCATTATAGCTATTTTAACCATTATAGTCAATAATTTTATGGTTTATGACTTCCAATATCTAAGATTTCCTCTAATAATAGGTGAAATATGGTATCGTTCTTTTATTAGATAATTTAGAGAATCTTTAACGATAGATTCTTTTTAGAAAGAAGAGATAATGATATTAAGCATCGAGTCTAGTTGTGATGACAGCGCCATTGCCATCACCGAAATAACCACAAAAAATCTCGTATATCATAAAAAAATTTCCCAAGAGGCAGAACACTCCTGTTATGGAGGAGTGGTTCCTGAGCTTGCATCACGACTTCATGCTGTGGCACTTCCAAAGATACTCGAAGAGACCAAACCATACTTTGACTCCCTCAAAGCTGTAGCTGTTACTAACCAACCAGGACTAGGCGTAACGCTTCTTGAAGGCATTGCTATAGCAAAAACTCTAGCTACCCTGCAAGATATCCCTCTCATAGCAGTCAATCACCTTAAAGGGCATATTTACTCACTTTTTATTGAGAAAGAGAGATGCTTCCCTCTGTTAGTACTTCTTATCTCTGGAGGACACACGCAAGTCATAAGAGTAGAGAGTTTTGAACACATGGAAATACTGGCAACCAGTATGGACGATAGTGTAGGTGAAAGTTTTGATAAATGTGCCAAGATGATGGGATTGAGTTACCCAGGGGGACCACTTATAGAAGCACTTGCACTCAAAGGAGATGAAAACCGTTTTGCTCTTCCTATACCATTACGCAACTCTCCTCTCGTAGCCTTTTCGCTCTCTGGGCTGAAAAATGCTGTGCGACTCAAAGTAGAAGCTTGTGGAGGAAAAGAGAATATGAACGAACAAGACAGAGCTGATCTCTCTGCATCATTTCAAAAAGCAGTGAAGCTTCACCTGCTTCAAAAAAGTAAAAAAATTT
>JAUXGC010000059.1 GCA_030622375.1 Sulfurovum sp. | reverse complement strand
TTTTAATTGCCATTTTTGCCATATACTCTTTTTCTTCTTGTGTATATCTTTTTGCCATAATATTTTTCCTTCATATAACTATTTATTCAAGGAACAGTATAACACATATAGCCAAGATATTAAAAAATAACAGACACTTAAAATGTCCGTTAAAAATAAAAAGTATGACAATATGCACCCCAAGGGCATTTCCTCCCGTTGGTTAGGGCACATACTTTTACCTCTATTTTAAGAATTTGACTAGAATTATAACTATAGATAATGTCCTTTTAGGACGGAAATAGCCGTTATCCGGACAAAGTGTTCTGTTATTTGTTAAATAATCCATTAAAAGGACAAAATGTCCCTTAAGAAAAAGGTCTAAATTATGGAGATAAAAAAGAAGTTATTGGATATTGTGAGAGACAAAGTTAGAGTAAAACACTATAGCATATCAACAGAGAGAACTTATATTCATTGGATAAAACACTATATCTTTTACCACAATAAAAAACACCCTATAGAAATGGCAAAACCTGAGATAGAAGCATTTCTTACATACCTTGCAGTTGAGAGAAAAGTATCTCCTACTACGCAGAACCAAGCTTTCTCTGCCATACTGTTTCTATATAAAGAGGTACTTGGTATAGATATGAGTTCTTGGAACATACAGGCTTTAAGAGCACAAGAGAGAAAACATATACCTCAAGTGCTTACCAAAGAGGAAGTTAAAAAAGTCATAGAAAACTTGACAGGCACTTATCAACTCATAGTTTATCTAATGTATGGATGTGGTTTGCGTATGAGTGAAGCTCTAAATATACGCATAAAAGACATAGACTTTGGATTTGATAAAGTGTATATTTGGGATAGTAAAAGTCTTACAGATAGAACCGTACCATTACCTCAAGTTATAAAGCAACGGCTAAACGCACAAGTAGATTATGTTGAAGGAGTACACATCAAAGATGTAAGAGATGGATATGGTAGCGTATATATGCCTTATGCACTGACAAGAAAATACCCCAAAGCAAAGTTTGAAACTAAATGGCAGTTTTTGTTTCCCATGAGAAATGTTGCTAAAGACCCAAGAAGTGATGTGATACGCAGACATCATGTGCATGAAAAAACTTTGGGTAGAAATATAAAACAAGGAGCAATGAAAGCACAAGTACATAAAAGAGTGACTTCACATATCTTTAGACATTCCTATGCTACACATCTTTTGCAAGCTGGAATAGACTTAAGAAGCATACAGGAATTACTGGGTCATAAGAGTGTTGAAACTACTATGGTTTATACGCATGTGGTAGCTGAGATGAACAAGGGCAGGGTGGCTAGTCCTTTGGATATGTAAAAAGCACCTCTACCCCAAATAATAATCCAAAGTAAAGACCATATCTTCATCTAAATTCATATTATTTTTCATCCATTTCATATAGCCCATATCTTCTTTGGCTATATCTGCTACTTCTCTTCCTTTGTGTTTTCCAAACTTAAAGGTTTTCATAAGTACGGGAGTTTCTGTGAGTTTTACTAGTGTTTGCATAGGGTTTTTGTTTTCTGGAAACTTCTCTTTGGCAAGGGTAACAAGCTTGGAGAGTAGAAGTTTCATTACAAGTACATCGCCTATGGCATCGTGTGCTTTTATGGTAATATTTAGCTTACTAGCCTCTGCACTCTCTGTTTTGTAGAGTTCAAGAGAGTAGCGAAGGTACTGGAGTCTGTGGTATGGGCTGTCTGGGAGCAAATGTTTTGCACAACGAAGAGTATCTATGAGCGTATAACTATTTTCGAAACCCTCTTTTTTAAGCATATCTAAGTCAAAGTTGATGTTGTGTGCTATGAGGTAGTTCTCTTTTTGGTTAAGCTCTAAAACCTTTTTGGCAAAATCAAGTTCAGAGTAGGGTGGTTGGTTTTCTATGACATCTGGGGTGATGTTATGTACCTCCATAGCCTCTATACTTATGGGAACATCTGCCAAACATAGCCCATCAAAGACTTCTATGTTGTCGCGTGAGTGTACGACCATTGCACCTACTTGTATGATGCGGTCTTGCTCTGTAGCTCCTGTGGTCTCTGTATCGAAAAGTATATATTTTGCCATTTGTATTCCTATCTCGTAATATGTTGAAAATCATAACGTTTTTTTCTATAGTTTTTGCCTAATTGGATATAATACCCATTATTTAGAATAGAGGATAGTATATGAATGTTGATGCCCAACTTATAGAGCATATGATGAACCCTAAAAACTACGGTACTCTCGAAGGTTCCAATGCAGAGGGGATAGGGAAAAATCCTGAAAATGGAGAGAAAGTAGCTATTTATCTTAAGGTCGGCACAGATGAGAATGAACCTTATGTTGAAGATATATCTTTTCAAGCCATAGGCTGCACAACAACTGTCGTGGCAGGCTCTATGCTCACTGAAGAGGCAAGGGGGCTTAACTTTAATGGTGTGCAAAATTTAGTAGAAGCAACAATGAAGCTACTAGATAGACTTCCTCCTGAAGATGCAGCTTGTTCAGAGATGGTAGCTTTAGCCATAAAAGCAGCAGTAGATACTTATGAGAGGCGACAAGATGACCCAGACTATCCAGTCGTTACTCATACAATAGTAAATAGCTGTGTCCCAAAAGAGGAAAAGCAAGAGGAGAAGAGGTAAGATGAAAGCACTGATGATAAAAATACACGAAGTTTGGCTAGAGGTGCTTATGGCAGGGTTTATGAGTAAAACTCAAAACAGACAAACTCTTTTTGACTTTTCGGATATTCTTTTTAGACACTTTACTTGGCTTGAAAATGAACTTATTGAGATTGGTGAGCCTTATAGCTATGACAGAGATACCATTCCCATAAAAGTAGAAAAATTAAGCCATTTACTAAAAAGTAGTATATCTAGACTCCAAGAGATTGATAGTCAACTTTCTAACTCTGCAAACAAAGAGTTGGCAGGTCGTATGTCTAGTGATTTGCACTATATTGTAGGCGTTTTGGAGAGTATGGATGATGAAGATATTACAGCATTTAGTGTAGATCGTAAGTTTCCAAATGTTTCATTAAGCAAAGAGGCTACAGATGCACTGACTCTTTTTCTTTTTGAAGAGAGCTATAAGGAGTATGAGCTTATTATGATATATAACTACCTGAAAGCTCATAGTAAAGATGCTTATATGAATAGGATATTTCAGATACTCATAGATGAGAGCTTTTTTCACTTGAAAAGCTTTGGAGATATGTCTGCAAAGATGGGGATACTTGCTGTACCTCGTATAGTTATGAAAGAGTTGTATCAAGTTACAGATGTAGTGCAATTTCTTAAAGATGGAATCAATGAAGAGCTTGCAGCAAAAGAGGAGTGTAAAAAACTCTCTGAAGCTGTAAGTAAAGATAGTCCAGAGTTAGCAAAGTTCTTTGACTTTATTAACCATCAGGAAAATTACCATATAGCACTAATGGAAGATGCACTAAAGCACTTTACAAAGGATATAAATGTCAAATAATTCTAAACACTTTACCTCGGTTATATCAAATATTTTTGGTAAATTTGCTTCAAAAGAGTTTCCATATTTTGTCCAAAACTACATAAATGCAAGTTATGTTAAGTTAATGGGGCTTGATATGAATGAGTTTAGAGAACCTAAAAGCTACAAAACACTCAATAAGCTTTTTACTAGAGAACTTGAGATACCTAGAGAGTTGCCTAGTAAAAAAGATGCACTTATTTCAGGTGTAGATGCATTGATTACTGATGCTGGTACTATTGTAGATGGCAAAGCCTATCAAATCAAGGGTATGAGCTACAGTATAGAAAAACTTTTTGGAGAGAATTATAAAGAAGTAGCAGCATGGTTGGAAGGAGGAGAGTTTATAAATTTCTATCTCTCTCCTAAAGATTACCATCGTTATCATATGCCAATGGATTTAAAAGTTATTTCACTTACTCATATACCAGGAAAGCTTTACCCCGTAAATTTTCCTCTGTTGCGAAATAAACAAGAGCTTTTTATAGAAAATGAACGAGTTATTATAGAGTGTATAGATAAAGAAGGTAGAGTACAAATACTTGTACTTGTTGGAGCCCTCAATGTTGGCAAAATGGTGGTTACTTTTGAAAAGAGTGTCCAGACAAATTCTGATATAAGAGAGCCACAGCATTATACTTATGATGATTTATGGCTAGATAGAGGTGAACTTCTTGGTTGGTTTGAGATGGGTTCTACACTTTTGACATTTTCTCAAAAAGGGAGTATCGCTCCAGAAGTAGCCATTAATCAAAAGGTATCATTTGCAGATATTTTAGGAAAAGTACTATAGGAGGACAATAGTTATGTTAGTTGTAAAAGAGATACAAGAGTACGCACAGGTACGAACCAAGGCTAGGGCTTATCTATGTTATATAATGAGCCGTAATATTTCTCAAAGTATGGCTGGTGGTACATTAGAGAGTGTTATTAACAAAATTAAAAACCTTAAAAAAGCTTTGCCAAAAAGTGAAGTAATTTATGCTATTGATGGCAATGGTATTCAGCTGGTCGATAATATCTCTTCTAATTCTAGCCTTAATGGTTTTGGGAAAGGAGATGATAGAAGTGATAGAGCCTATTACTACAAGACTCTCAAAGAGCATAGATGTACGCTTACCGACCCATACCCTTCACTTGTAAGCAATGAGCTTGTTGTTACAGCAACTTTCCCTCTTTATGATAAAGATAATGCTCTTTTAGCCATTATCTGCATAGACATTACCCTCCAAAATATTCTTAGAATGGTACATCCTAGTTCTGTAAATTCTACATTTGGTACACTTAGTAAGTGGGTGTATAGTGCATTTTCTGTTGCACTTTTTGCGGTAGCAATGCTTCTGTTTATTAAAGGTGTAGCAAGTTTCATGCACTCTGGGTTAGACTTGAACAATATTGATATTAATCAAATGTTCAAATCTACCATTCTACTTACACTCTCTTTGGCTATAGTAGATTTGGTAAAAGCTATTTTTGAAGAAGAAGTTTTAGGAAAAGAGAAAAAGCAGGGCTCAGGAGATGCACATCAGACTATGGTGCGTTTTCTAGGATCTATTATTATTGCGCTCTCTATTGAGTCTTTGATGCTTGTCTTTAAATTTGCTCTAACAGATCCTAGTCAGCTAATTTATGCTGTATATCTTATCGGTGGTGTTACTGCACTGATTGTAGGACTCTCTGTTTATCTTAAAGCTAGCAGAGATGAAAGACAGCAAAAATAGTGAGTCAAAAACTTATTATTTTTGATATGGATGGTACACTTGTTAACTCTTCCGTCAGTATAGCCAATGCCATTAATCATGTACGCAAAAATTTAGGTTTTGAAGCTATGGAACAAGAGTATATTTTAAAACGAGTAAATGACCATACGCTCAATCCAGCTCAAACATTTTATCATACCAAAACATTTGAGCCACACCATGAAAAGTGGTTTTCAGAATATCATACAAAAAACCATGAAAAAGAGTTGGTACTATATGATGGCATAAAAGCATTATTGGAGAAGCTTAAGGCTAGAGAGTATGCACTTGCAGTAGCTACTAATGCTTACAGAGGTTCTACCATAGAGTCGTTAAGTCATTTTGGTATATATGATTATTTTGACACTATAGCCTGCTACGATGATGTGCCAGAAGGAAAACCACATCCAGATATGCTGTATAAAATTTTAAATGAGTTAAATATAAGTGCAAATAAATCACTTTTCATAGGTGATGGACCACGCGATGAGATAGCAAGTAAGAGAGCAAATATACCCTATATTATGGTTGACTGGGGTTTTACTGAATATAAAGATGCTGTAAGAACAGTAGAGGAGCTTAAAAATATACTTTTAGATAAGTCTTAATTTGACTTACTTCCCATTAGCAACTGTACTTGAAATAAAAAATGATAAACTTGTATTAAAAATACGTTAAAAGAGACTTTCATGAATAAAGAGTACTACATCGGCATTATGTCAGGAACATCATTGGATGGAGTGGATGTAGTACTGTGTCAAATAGATGCTTTGGAGTGTAGGCTTATTAACTCTTTGGAGTACCCTTTTCCCTCAGAACTCAAATTAGATATTTTAAAAATGATAGAGGGCAAAAGTACTTTAGAAGAAGTAGGACAAATAGACCATCGTTTAGGTTTGTTATTTACCCAAGCTGTGGGGGCATTGCTTATACGTGAAAATATAGATGCAAAAAGTGTCACCGCTATAGGGTCACATGGACAGACACTTTGGCATGAGTCTAGAGGAGACTATCCTTTTTCGATGCAATTGGGTGACCCAAATATATTGACCGCCAAAACGGGCATACCTGTAGTCGCAGATTTTAGACGTAAAGATATAGCTTTAGGTGGACAGGGTGCACCTTTCGCACCTGCTTTTCATCAGTTTTTATTTGCAGATATACGTGAGCATATTGCTATTGTAAATATAGGTGGTATGGCAAATATTACAGTTTTGGATGAAAAACTCATAGGGTATGATACTGGCTGTGGTAATGTACTTCTTGATATGTGGATAGCAGAGCATCAAGGTATGGGTTATGATAAAGATGGAGAGTGGGCAAGGTTGGGGACTGTAGACTATACACTTTTAGATGCGATGATCTCAGATGAATACTTTGAACAAGTATATCCTAAGAGTACGGGTAGAGAAAAGTTTAACAAGGCTTGGATACAAGGTTATCTTAGTGGTAAAACATATCATTCTGAAGATGTGCAAAGAACACTACTTGAACTTACAGCACTCAGTATAAGTAATGAAGTGTTATGTTTTAACAGAGATGTGGTGTTACTGTGTGGTGGTGGAGCTAAAAATAGTTTTTTGGTGGAGCGTATTGAATGCCTTGTGCCAAATGTAGAAGTAGCTATAGCCCCAAATGCAGACATGATAGAAGCGATGACTTTTGCATGGATGGCATATAAGCGTTTACATAAAGAGAAAGTAAATTTAAAAGATGTCACTGGTGCAAGCGACAATGCAATATTGGGTGGTTTGTATGAGTAGTGCCTCATATTAGCTCTTCACTCCCATTAATTGCTTATGTCATCTCGAAACGACCTTGAAAGCTAAGCGATTCGAGAGAGATGACGATTTTTTGCTTCGTTTTTTCTAAAAAAATGATGAGAGGAGCACACCACGACTGAAGTAAAAGGAAGTTAAATATTATTTTATAAAAATTTTCCTATCATCAATGCTGTGGCTACTTTCTCTCTCCACTTTTTAGAAAAGTAGAACAAAATCGTCACTGTTCTCAAATCACTCCGCTTTCAAGGGTGTTCACAGTGACAAAGGGGAGAGCAATTAAATAGAAGAGCGATAATTTTTGCTATTATAATATAGCTATTAAAAAGGTTAGTATGAATAAAATAGAAAAGTGGTTAGAAGAGATAGACTGTGAGGGAGAGTTGGAGCCTGTCGCTGCAGACGCAAGTCTTAGGAAGTATTATAGGTTAAAGAGTAGTATGCATAGTGGAATAGTGATGGACTCATCAGAGCAAAAAGAATCTTTAGCTCCATTTTTAGACATGAATCTTCGTCTCTATGAAGCCAATGTAAGAGTACCCAAGATAT
>JAUXGC010000095.1 GCA_030622375.1 Sulfurovum sp. | reverse complement strand
TTGGCCTCCGACTTCCAACAAATGCAAGGTAAGCTTGATGACAAGACAGCTAAAGAGATGGGTCTTGTCAAACAAGCTTTTGCTGCACTTGAAACAAAAGCAAAAATACTTAATTTTGCAAAAGATATTGGCATTATAGCTTTAGACGAGGAAACGATACAACAACTTAAAGAAATTAAAGCATTTCAAAAAGATGATATCTTTAATCAAAATATTTACAAAATGTATTTAAAAAATCAAAGAGTTAAAGCATCAGTATTTGAAACTATGCTAAGTGAAGACATTATAGTTAACAAAACACTTGCTTTATTAAATACCAAGGCACTTCCTTTAGAAATTGAAGTTATTTCAGCCATAACAAATTTAGCTGATAAAATTTCATACAAGGTATTGACACTTTCTGATGTAAACTTCACCTTAGAAGAGAGCAAACTAAAAACATACTGGGAGACACATAAAAAAAGCTATATGACAAAAAAAGAGTATGAACTTTTAGTGGTTTGGACACCAGTAGATGACACGGATATAGCAGATGATGAGCTTAGAGCATACTATGAAACAAATAGTTTTAACTATGCTGATGCTAGTGGCAAACAACTCTCATTTGATGTAGTAAAAGAGAAACTAATTATAGATTTAAAACTTAAAAAAACAAAAAAATCTGCTCAAAAAGACTACATAGCCTTTAAAAAAGGTAAAATTCAGAGCACCGAAACACTTACCCTTCAACTAAATAATCCTAAATTAACAGAAGAGCTTTGGGATAAAATAGAGCAAAAAGAGATTGGAGACATTATTAAGCCAAAGATAGCTATGGACCAATATGCTACTATTAAAATAAAGAGTATTAAAGAACCTCAGATAATGACTTTTAAAAACGCCAAAGAAGAGGTGGCAAAAATATATACCACTCAAGCAAAAAAAGAAGCACTTTTAGAGCTTGCCAAGTCAACATTAAAAAACATAGATACAGTTGACACAACCGTTTCAGAATTTATAACTTTAAGCAAACATCAAAATCTAAAATCACTCACTGAAGACGAAAGTTTACAATTTGCACAAAAACTCTTTACATCGTCTCAAGAAAAAGGTATTATAAGCATATTGAATAAAGCTATAGTTTACAACATTACAGAACAAAAGTTTTTAACAACAGATTCAAGCTTTGTCCCTGTTTTCAAGGAGACTGTCAATCAGATGAAGACAAAAATACTACAAGATAATTTTATAAAAATGTTGGACAAGAGATATCCTACAGAAGTTTATATGGAAGGACTTACAAATTGAGCGACACAATTTTAGCTATAGATATTGGTTCCACTAAAATATGTGCAATTATAGCTCAAATTAAAGATGGAGAGCTAGAGTTCCAAGGCTATGATGTTGCACCCTCCAAAGGGATTAAAAAAGGTATTATTACAAACATAGAACTAGCTTCCAAGGCGATTAAAAAAGTAATCAAAAATGCAAAGCATATCACCGGAGATAATATTGCTACTGCTACTGTCTCTATCTCTAATGCTTATGCAAAAAATCTAAACTCTACTGGTATTGTCAATATACCACATAAAGATATCTCCATAAAAGAGATTCATCGTGTAATGCAAACTGCTATTGACAATGCAAATGTTCCTAACGAGTATGAAGTAATACATGTGCTTCCTTATAATTTTAGAGTGGATGACCAAGACTTTATTGAAGACCCGTTTGGCATGAATGCAAGTAGAATGGAGGTTGATGTCAACATCATTATGACACAAAAATCAAACCTTTTAAATATTAAAAAAGCTATTCGTTCTGCTGGTTTAAAAATAGATGGAATTGTTTTAAGTGGATATGCCTCAGCTATTGCAACCATGACTACAGACGAAAAAGAGCTTGGTGTTGCAGTCATTGATTTAGGTGGGCAAACAAGTGACCTTATTGTACATACAGGCAATTCCATTCGATATAATGACTTCTTGGGAGTTGGCTCAAACCATATTACCAATGATTTGTCTATGGTGCTACATACTCCACTAAAAATAGCTGAAAGCATCAAAATACGCCATGGTAATCTTGCCGAAATCTCCAAAGAAACTATAGAGTTACCTATTATAGCCGATGAAGAAAATTTCAATACTGTATCACTGGAAGTGGTTCACAATATCATCTTTTCACGTGTAGAAGAGGCACTAATAATTCTCGCAAAATCTCTTGAGAAGTCTGCACTTCAGGAGCAAATAGGTGGTGGTATTATCTTAACTGGAGGCATGACAAAATTTAAGGGTATCAGAGAATTGGCACAATCAATTTTTCCTGCATTGTCTGTACGCATTGCTAAACCAAGCAACATTACCGGCTTATTTGATGAACTAGAAGACCCTGCATTCTCAACACTTATAGGCTTACTGTTTTACAAAATGGGTAGACATACGGAATATGAGATTAATTTTCAACAAGAGTTATTGCACTCTAAAGAAGTGGATGAAGAAAATCTCAATAACCTAAAAATGGAGCAGACTGTTGAAAAAGGAGAACATTTGAAGAGAGAAAAGAAACAAGAAGAGAAAGAAGTGCCAATCAGTTCTGACATATACTCATTTGATGATTTGCCAGATATTGGATATGAAGATACTAATATATTTAAAAAGTTTACCAATTGGGCAAGGCAACTTTTTTAAAACAGAAAACAAGCTGCTCACGGCATGAAAAAGGAGAAGAAAATGGAAGATTTTGAAATAGAGATAGTCGAAGTAAAATGTAACTCTAACAGCGCAAAGATAAAAGCTATTGGTGTAGGTGGTGGTGGTGGCAATATGATTAACCACATGATTAATGAAGGGATCAACAATATTGACTTGATTGTTGCCAATACAGACTCTCAAGCACTAGCTTCATCTCTTGCTCCATACAAAATGCAGCTAGGTATAAATGCCACAAGAGGTCTTGGTGCAGGTATGATTCCGGAAAAAGGCAGAGAAGCGGCACTTGAGAGTTTTGAAGATATCAAAACAATGCTTGAGGGTGCAGATATTGTATTTATCTCTGCTGGTCTTGGTGGTGGGACAGGTACAGGTGCTGCACCTATCATAGCCCAAGCAGCTAAGGAAGTAGGTGCACTTACTGTTTCTATTGTAACAAGTCCTTTTAGATTTGAAGGCAGAAAAAGAACAAAGCTTGCAAAAGAGGGATTAGAGGAACTAAAGAGAGAAAGCGACTCTATTATTATTGTTCCGAATGAAAAACTTCTCTCTATTGTTGAAAAAAATATGGGCATTAAAGAGAGTTTTAGAATGGTAGATGATATTCTAGCTCAAGCAGTAGGTGGCATATCAAAAGTAATTCTTTCTCATGGGGAAAATGATATTAATCTTGACTTTGCCGATGTGCAAACAGTTATGAGCCACAAAGGTCTTGCATTGATGGGTGCTGGGTATAGTTCTGGAACAAATGCAGCTTATGATGCAGCAAAAGCAGCTATTGAGTCTCCACTGCTAGACAATGTCTCTCTTGATGGTGCACTAGGCGTGCTTGTACACTTTGATATGCATCCTGATTATCCTATTGTAGAAATTAGTGAAGCAATGGACATCATTGGAGAGAGTGCCGATGAGGATGCTGCCGTAATCTTTGGTACGACTACCAATGAAAAGATGGATATTGATGAAATCAAAGTTACTATTATTGCTACTGGATTTGAAGATAAAAATACTATTGCCCATCCATTATCTAAAAAACAGGGGTCACTTCCAACTTTAAGCAATACAAATATTAACACTATCAGGTCTGGTAATAGAATGGTTGTAGGTGGGTACAATGGTAACAATGAAGATATATTGGATGTTCCAACTATAATTAGAAACCAAATGGACTAAATAGAAACTCTTTCTTCTTTGGCAAAAGGTATTTGTCTATTTTTTAAAAAATAGACAAATACTTACTTAATCAGCAAAAGCACTCTATAGATACAATCTCAATCTTATCTTTATCAATTCTAGCAGCAGTTAGCTCACCATCCCATAGACATCCTGTATCTAAAGCCAATACATTTTCATCTTCATAGAGCCCCAATGTTGACCAATGTCCAAATATAATTTTTAACTCTATGGATTTTCTACTCTTGCACCTAAACCAAGGGCTTAACTCTTGTGCTCTTAGAGTTTCACTAGGTGCACATTTTTGTTCAAAATCCAACCTGCAATCTTTATAACAGAATCTCATACGAGTAAATGAACTTAAAACATAACGGTCTATATCTATTTTACTTAACTCTTTACTAAAGCCATCTATACCATTTTTAAACATCTTTGTAAGCCATGATTCTACAGCACTGCTCTGCAACCTCTCCTCAACCCTCTTAGAATAACCAATCGCCATACCCAAATCAAACTCTGGAGAGATGCCTGCATGTGCCATACAATAACCCAATTGATGATCCACATGTAAAAACTTCTGCTCTCTAAGCCAATCTATGAGCTTTTTTGCATTAGGTGAGTTAAGTATGGGGTCAATGGTAGCATTGGATTTCTTAATGCCATAATAGGCTGCTATAAGAGCGATATCGTGATTACCAAGAACTATTTCTATACTCTCTCTTATACTATATAAATATTCAAGTGTTTCAAGAGAACCCTCACCTCTATTGACTAAATCTCCAGCTAACCAAAGCTTATCTTTTTTTGGATTAAACTCTATCTTTGCAAGTAATGCTCTAAAAGATCGGTAACACCCCTGAATATCTCCTACTGCCCAAACAGCCATTCTATAACCTCTCTTGATATATTTTACACTTCTCTTCAAACTTCATCTTAGCATACGCTGCTGATGGAGAAGGTAGATAGACTCTCTCTACTTCAAGATATGAAAAATTTAGGTTAAAAAGAGCTTCTGCCTTTTTACCTGTAAATGCTATTTTTTTGATAGTCGGACACTCTTCCAAAAATAACTCTATATCGTTTACCTCTTCCTTGTCTAGCGAACTGTCAGGAGAGTTTTCACGTTGACAGCTTTTTATCATATCCCAAAGCCCAAACTTACACTCTTTGAGTAACCAAATTTTTTGATCACGGTTATTTACAGGATAACTGGTTACGGATTCAAGGATCTTCCAAAACTGGTTACGCGGATGTGCATAGTAGAAGTTTTTTTCAAAAGATTTGATGCTGGGAAAAGAACCCAATATTAAGACCTCAGTATCTTTAAATACAATAGGCTTAAATGGATGTATCAA
>JAUXGC010000061.1 GCA_030622375.1 Sulfurovum sp. | reverse complement strand
TGGTCGTAGTCCATCGGCTTCTCGTTGCGAAGGATGTCAATGATATAGCGAGCCTCCGCAATAGAGAGGTCACGGATAGTGTCAGCGCCGCCGACATCGTAGTATACGTTTATTGCTGATGTACTGCCTACATTGTGGAATACCGCGTAATGGGTAATACGTTTTCGAGCCATAATAAGTTCTCCTTTAAATAAAAAGTAAAGTTTTAAATCTGTCTAACTATCTTATTGCAGGAATATTTTGTCCTGTAATTACGTTATATACGTATTAGTAGTATATCAAATATATACGCATATTTCTAAAAAAAATATGACAATTTGACATATTTTTATGACTTCTTAGAGAAATCGTCTACAATTGCAACTATCTAATAATGTTCTTTTAGTCAGTAAAGTCTTGTTATTCAGACAAAGTATTCTGGTATTTGTCATATATTGTGCAAAAAGGACAAAATATTCTAGTAATGGTTTATTCATATGTGGTAGTTGAGATGAATAAGGGTAGGGTTGTGAGCCCATTGGATATATAAGTTTTTGTATGTAGGTTCAAATATCATATATTTTCAAACACTAAAGTACATTTATGATACCCTAACAATTATATTTCTTAAATAGATAGGAAACCAATGAGTAGTCAAAAATTAGTCCAAATCAAAACAGCAGGGTTCGTTCTTAAACCCGATGCATCAGAGATAAAACCTCTGTATGAGAAGATAAAAGAGCAGTTTGAAGCCAAAGGGATTTCTGTGCTTATTGGTAAAGATTCAGCTGATATGATAGGGGTGAATGGAGTATCGTTTGAGAAGATGTGCGAAGAAGCAGACTTCCTTGTCTCTCTTGGTGGTGATGGTACGCTTCTTTCTCTTGTACGTCGTAGCTATGGATACCATAAACCAGTAGTAGGGATAAATGCTGGAACTTTAGGTTTTTTGGCCGACATTACTGTGGATGATGTAGATAATTTTTTGGAAGTGTTGCTTTCTGGAGAGTATCGCGTAGATAACAGAATGATGATAGAGGGGTACTTGCAAAAAAAGAGTGGAGATAAAAAGCATTTTTTTGCTTTAAACGATGTAGTCATCACAAGCCCTTTTCCCTCAAAAATGGTTCAAGTCAATGCCTCTATAGATGGTGAGAGATTTAACAGTTATAGAGGTGATGGGTTGATTATATCTACGCCTACTGGCTCAACAGCATATAATCTTTCTGCTGGTGGTCCTGTGATGTACCCTCTGACACAAGCTTTTATCATGACCCCTGTTTTAGCACACTCTTTGGCAAATCAGCTACCTCTTGTTGTGCCTGCTGATTTTAGTATAGAGCTTGATGTAGAAAAATATAAAGCCATAGCCGTAATAGATGGACAAGAAGAGTATGAGATGGAAGAGGGTGATATACTCTTCATCGCAGGTGCAAAAAAAGGTGCAAAACTGTTGCATAAAAAAGAGAGGAACTACTTTTCCGTACTAAGAGAGAAGCTTCATTGGGGAGATAAAAATTGGTAGAACGTCTGTATTTTCGAGAGCTTGTTACTTTTGATGAAGTAGAGTTGGAATTTGATAAGGGCTTAGTGGTCTTTACTGGTCCTAGTGGTGCAGGAAAGTCTGTACTTGTCTCTGCTTTACTCTCTAGTTTTGGATTTACAACACAAGGTGCAGCTTCTTTGTGTGAAATCAATTTGATTAAGCCATCTAGCCTACAGAGTGATGCTTGCGAACTTGAAGATGATTTAACTATAAAAACACTTAAAAAAGAGAAACTACGTTACTTCATAGAGGGTCAAAATATCTCTAAAAAAGCATTGTTTGAACTCTTCTCTCCTTATGTAAAATATCTTTCCGTTCGTGACAAGGGTGGCTTTGAGTCAGAGAGACTTTTGGAGATGATAGACAAAAAACGCATATCTAAAGATAAAACTTTTAAAAAGTCTCTTAAAGAGTATAAAAAGCGTTATGCAAACTACAGGCTAAAAGCATCCGAGCTTAACAAAATAAAACAAGATGAAGCAAAACTTGCAGAACTTATAGAGTATGCCACATATGAAGTGGAAAAAATAGTTGCCATTGACCCAAAAGTAGGAGAAGAGAAAGAGTTGTTAAAAGTCAAACAGCAACTTTCACGCATAGATAAGATAAAAGAGGCACTCTTAGTAGCTTCAGATATTTTCACTTTGGAGTCAAGTGTCAAAGAGGTATATAGACTTTTAGATAAAGATGAATCTCTCTTTTCGGATGCAATGAATCAACTTCGTGCAGATTTTGAAGAGACAGAAAATCTTACAGAGGAGCTTGAAGAGGTTAACATAGAAGAAGTTTTGGACCGTTTAAGTGATTTGATGTCACTGAAAAACCGTTATGGAAGCATAGAAGAAGCACTTGTATATAGGGCAACAAAAGAAAAAGAGCTTGCAGGGTATAAAAATATAGAGCAAGATAAAAGTGCTTTGGAGTCCTTTTTGGAGTTAGAATTTTATGAGTTAAACAACACTGCTTCAAAACTATCGTCCGTGCGTCAAGAAGAGGCTAAAACAGTTGAAAAGAGTCTAAAAACATACCTTACTACACTCAAACTTCCCGCTTTGGTATTTGAATTTAAAGATATACCTTTAGAGCATAACGGTATAGATAGCATAGATATTATGCTTGGTAACTCTAAAACAGATACACTCAGTGGAGGTGAGTTTAACCGTGTGCGTTTAGCACTGATGGCAGTTACTACTCCTAAAGATAGAGATATGCAAGGTGTTCTTATACTCGATGAAATAGATGCTAATGTAAGTGGAGATGAGTCCATAGCTATTGCACAGATGATACATAAGCTCTCAGAGGTTTATCAGATATTTGCTGTCTCTCATCAGCCTCATCTCTCGGCAAAAGCACAACAGCATATAGTAGTAACCAAACGTGGCAATACTAGTAAAGTTGAAGTTTTAAATGACGATAGAAGAGTTCAGGAAATAGCACGTATTGTGGCTGGAGAAAATCCTACTTCTGAAGCGATGGAGTTTGCCAAAAAGTTACGGAGTACAGCATGATAATAGATACACATTGTCACTTAGATGATAATCGTTACAACAATGATATTGAAGAGGTACTTCAAAAGGCAAAAGCTAAAGGTGTGGAGAAGTTCATTATTCCTGGTGCTGACCCTAAAACACTAGAGCGTGCAGTTGAACTTTGTGAAACATACGATGGAGTATATTTTGCTGTGGGAGTACATCCTTATGATGCAAGAAATTATGATAAGGCATATTTGGAAAAATTTGTGCATCATCCAAAGTGTGTTGCCATAGGTGAGTGCGGATTGGACTACTATCGCTTACCAAAGAAAGATGAAGAGATAGCCAAAGAGAAAAAACTACAAAAAGAGGTTTTTGTAGATCAAATACTTTGGGCAAAGGAACTTAAAAAACCTCTTATTGTTCATATACGAGAATCAAGTGCAGATTGTTTAGATTTACTTGACAGATATGCTGGAGATAGAGGTGGTGTACTTCACTGCTATAATGCAAACCAGTCACTACTTCAACTATCTGAAAAGAATTTCTATTATGGAATTGGCGGTGTGTTGACTTTTAAAAATGCTAAAAAACTTATAAATGTATATCCAGATATACCACAAGACAGACTTCTTTTGGAAACAGATGCCCCATACCTTACGCCTCACCCACACAGAGGAGAGAGGAATGAGCCTAGTTATACAAATCTTGTTGCCCAAAAGATGAGTGAACTTAGCGGTATAAGCTTAGAAGAGATATCTCAACTTACGACCTTAAATGCACAAAGACTTTTTGGTTTTTAAACTATGATAATACCAATAATGATGAGAAGAGTATCTGTTTTACTATTTTTTTTAACACTCTTTTCCCATTCACTCTCTATTGTAGATAAGTATCCTAGTTACTCTTATGTTTTTTCAGAGTTTGGCGTAGATGAATCTTTTGCTTACGATAGTGAGTTCAAAGCTTTTGTTTTGATTTATGAAAAGAAAATAAAAAGATTTTATACGCACTCATTAAAGAGAGGTGAATTACTTCTGCCTATGATGAAAAGACGTTTAATGGAAGATGGTTTATCAGATTTGTTTATATATCTCTCTATGGTTGAGTCAGGATTTTCTTCTTCTGCCATCTCTCCTAAAAAAGCCGTAGGTTTATGGCAATTTATGCCAGCAACAGCAAAACACTATAACCTTGAAGTGTGCGATAGCATAGATGAACGACTTAGTCCTGAAAGTTCAACAAAGGCTGCCATAGCGTACTTGGAAAAACTTCATAGGCAATTTGGAAAATGGTATTTGGCAATGATGGCATACAATTGTGGCGAGGGTAGATTGAAAAAAGCCATTAAAAAAGCAGGAACAAATGAACTTGATGTGCTGATAGATAGCAATAAAAAGTATCTTCCAAAAGAGACACGAGAGTATATACAGAAGATTTTGCTTGTTGCTATGATAGGTGAAAATATTACTTTGGGGTTTAAAAATATGCAAAAAAACCCTTTTGGTAATGGATTTATGAAAGTAAAGGTGAAAAAAGGTGAAAATCTTTTAACTATTGCCAAGCTTTTAAAGATGAAACCCAAAGAGTTATATATGTTAAATAGTGAGTATAAAAATGGCATACTTCCTCAAAAAAAACCATATTATAATATAACGATTCCAGAAGATAAAATCTATGCTTTTTATCTTTGCTATCAAGTAGAGAGTGAAGTTTTTATGTTAGATAAAGAGCATATGATATCTTACAATGTACAGATAGGAGATAGCTTGGACGGCATTGCAAAAACATACCACATAAAGAAAGAAGAGATAAAAATGATAAATCATTTGAATAATGATTATCTTGAGTTAGGGCAACTTTTAGTATTGCCAGTATCTAAAGAAATATTTTATGATATGTTGCAAGAGAGCCACTAAAAGTATCTGCAAAAAGAGACACGAGAATATATACAGAAAATATTACTTTAGGTTTTAAAAATATGGAGAAAGAGACTTCTAGTAACGGATTTATGCGAGTAAAAGTTAAAAGAGGTGAAAATCTTTTAACTATAGCCAAGCTTTTAGAGATGGAGCCAAGGAGAGTTATATATGTTAATATGCTAATATGTTTTTAAAAAGAATGAATTATTATGATTATTAATAAAAAAATAACAATTATTGGTGCAGGATTAAGTGGACTATACTTGGCTTACCTACTTCAGGATAAGTATGAGATAACTATACTAGAAGCAAGAGAAAGATTGGGTGGACGTGTTTTTAGCATATTTGGGCATGATATGGGTCCCTCCTGGATATGGCAACATCATAAAAATATTCTAGAGCTTATAGATAAGTTAGAGTTAGAGCTTTTTATGCAAGAGACAGATGGCTATGCCCTTTATGACACAAAAGATAAAGTGGAGATGTTTACTCCACAGCCATCTGCTCCATCTGTACGAATGAAAGGTTCGTTAAATATGCTTATAGATACTCTTTACCGTAAACTAAAAAATGTAAAGATTATTTTTAGTGAAGAGGTTGTAAGTATTGAAAAGCTACAAAATGTTGTAACAAAAACGCATAGTAACAGTTATGAGAGTGATTTTGTCATTTCAACTCTATCACCGCGTTTAGCCCTAAAGATAAACTATACCCCCGAACTTCCTCAACCTCTAAAAGTTAAGATGCTTCAAACGCAGACATGGATGGGAAACAGTGCAAAGTGTGTTGTCGAGTTTAGAACTGCTTTTTGGAAGAAAAATTCTTTAAGTGGATTTGTATTTTCACATATTGGACCTTTATCTGAGATACATGATGCTTCAAATGTACAAACTGCGGCTCTTTTTGGTTTTATCTCTTCAGGTACGACAATGAATGATTTTGAAGAATTAGTGATAAAGCAGATGGTAAGAGTGTTTGGTATAGATAAAGAGGAAATAACAAATATTTATCTAGTCGATTGGAGAGAAGAGAAATATAGTGCCACAGTTCAAGATGCGAAGCCATTAAGAGAACATCCTCAGTATGGTATAGACACAACTAATTACTCTAAAAAGATACTATTTAGTGCTACGGAGTTTTCATTTAAAGAGGGCGGATATTTAGAAGGCGCAATAATAAGAGCCAAAGAGATTGCTTCGCTACTTTAGTTTTATGCACAACTCTCTAGCTGTAAACCAATCAGCTATACCTTTATCGTTGTACTGATACTCTCTTTGTGAGGAAGGAACTACACTATTTCTTAGTTTTGAACGAATTATGCCCATAATGATAAAGCTCAGTAGAAAAATTCCAATAGCGATAAAATAGTCATAAAAACACCAGGTAGTAATTCCTATGATATGTTGCAAGAGAGCCACTAAAGCGAGCATAAAGTCAAATAAAGAGATAATATTACCTAATATTTTATAAACTATAGAGGCTCTATGAAAAGATTTTTAACTATTTTAGTATCTATGTCTATTTTGTTTTCATTACTTCTTGTTACTGGTTGCTCTTCAAAGCGTAAAGGGGTGATAAAGCCAACTAAACATACAAGTGCGGCACGCCACAAAGCAACAATGCGTTCATATAATGTTTTAGGAAAACGTTATCATCCAACTTTTGTAGAAGTAGGGCAAGTGATGAGGGGTGTCTCTAGTTGGTATGGACCAAACTTTCATGGAAAACATACTAGTAATGGCGAAATTTATAATATGCATGCAAGAACAGCTGCACACAAAACATGGCCTATGGATACTATGGTGAGGGTCAAAAATCTTGAAAATGGTAAAAGTACGGTTGTTCGCATTAATGATAGAGGACCTTTTGTGAGAGGGCGCATTATTGATTGTAGCTATAGAGCAGGTAAAGAGATAGGACTAGATAGAGCTGGTATAGCAAAAGTAAAAATACAAGTGGTTGGTTTTGCTGGAAAAGTCCAATCTAGGGCTACCATAGCAAAGCGTAAAAGTGAACATACGCAAACTCGTGTAAAACTCTCTAACTTTGGTGTGCAAGTTGGAGCATTTAATCGTTATGAGGGAGCTCAAATTTATAAAAGACAATATGCAAATTTACACAGCAGGTATAAGCCTATTATAAAAAAATTTAGTGGCATATACGGTGAGCCACTATATCGTGTATGGCTTATGGGTTTTGGGTCTGAACAAGAGGCAAGAGACTTTAAAAATAGAAATGACCTAATGGGTGCTTTTATAGTAAGATGACCATGAAAGAACGCGTATAGAGCAAAGCTCCATACTTGTCTCTTATAAAAAACTTGCCATTAGGCAACTTCTTTTTAAGAGATTGTTAACACTAAGTTTTCTCCAGCAGAAGACTCACGCAACTGGTTGCTAAATAAAATTGAAGGTATAAAATGATAGAAGTAAAAAGAGAGACAAAAGAGACACAAATTTCAGTCAAACTCAATCTTTATGGAAAAGGTCAAGCCAAGATAAATACGGGTGTAGGATTTTTTGACCATATGCTAGAAGCTTTTACAAAACATGCACATA
>JAUXGC010000176.1 GCA_030622375.1 Sulfurovum sp. | reverse complement strand
CAAAGACGGTAATGATGGTTACGGTTACAAGTACAAATGCATCTGAACGAGGCATATGTTTGATACGCTTAATCGAAGAGAATTCAAAAGTACCAATACTTACCATGAACATAATACCAACAAGTACGGCCACAGGAATAATTGCGATTACTCCAGAGAAACTTACTACAAGGGTGATAAGTAGTACAGCCGCCGTAAATGATGAAAGCCGACCCAGACCACCGGAAGTGAAGTTGATGACAGATTGACCTATCATCGCACAACCTGCCATGCCACCAAAGAGACCAGAAGTAGAGTTTCCTACACCAAGAGCAATACACTCTTTGTTTGCAGAACCACGCGTTCCACCCATTTCATCCAGCACAGAAAGCGTAAGCAAAGACTCTATAAGCCCAACCAATGCAACGATAAATGCAGCAGGAAGAATAATCATCATGGAATCCCATGTAAAGAGACTCATATCAGGCATCATAAATGAGGGCATAGGGACACTGGAAAGGTTTGCAAGATCACCTACGATTTTTGTATCAATATGCAAGAAATATGTAACAAGTGTAAGTACCACAATAGCGGCAAGTCCCGCAGGTACAGCTTTGCTTACTTTAGGTAAAAACTGCATGGTTGCCATTGTGGCAGCAACAATAATATACATAATATAGTTTTCTGAAAAACTTGCCACTATAATATCTATCCAAGAACCATACTGCTCTATGTTTTTAGGTGCCAAAGAAGGAAGCTGTGCTAATGCAATGACAATAGCCAAACCATTTAAAAAACCAAAGAGAGCAGGTTGAGGCACAAGACGGATAAACTTACCCATCTTAAGCAGTCCAATAATTATCTGGATCACTCCAGCTATGATGGAGCTAAGTAGAATATAGTGAAGAATTGTCATAGAAAGTGCTTCTTTGTCGAGCTCTGGGTGCAGCTGAGCTGCAGAAAGTCCAAGCCCTACAAATACCACGGCTACAGCTCCGGTAGCTCCGGAAATCATCCCTGGTTTACCGCCGATAAGTGCTGTGATAAGACCAATTATAAATGCTCCATAAAGACCAACTATTGGGCTGACACCTGCTATAAATGAAAAGGCTATCGCTTCAGGCACAAGTGCAACTGCCACAAGTGCTCCAGAGAGGATATCATTTTTAATGTTTTGCTTTGAATAATTTTGAATATTAAACAAGTAGATTCCTTACATAACTCTATAATAATTTGTGAATTTTATCATAATATTTTAAGAAGTTAGCACACTTGATTTCCCTGCCAAATATCCACTGGAAAATGACCATTGAAGATTGTAACCACCACAAGGACCATCTAAATTCATTATCTCTCCACAAAAGTAAAGACCTTTTATTTTTTTGCTTTGCATCGTAGTTGGTTCTACCCCTTTGAGGCTAACTCCACCACGGGTAATCATTGCCATTTCAAAACCATCATGTCCTGTAATAGTAAGTGGTGTCCACACAAGTAGTTTGATGAGTCTATCTCGAGCCACACCAGAAAGTTTGGAAAAACCAAGCTTATAATCTACTTTAGATAATTTGCAAAGTTCAAGACTTACAGACTTTGGGAGTAGGGTTTGCATAAGTTCTAATGTATCTCTATGAGGATTTTTAGCTAACTCTTTTTTAAAATGTTCTCGTATCTGCTCCTCATTCATACCTTTAGTTAAATTAAGAAGTATAGGTACTTTATCAAATTTACTTAGAAGTGGCGTGATTTCTCGTGAAAAATCCAAAACCACAGGTCCTCGTATGCCATTTTTGGTAAATATAAGGTCACCCGTAGCAGAGAGTTTTTTATATTTTTTTATATCAACATATATTTTAACTTTTGGGATAGTATCTGCCCTACAATTAGCACCCCATTCTTCTTTAGTCTTAAGAGGCATCATGGCAGGATAAATCTCTGTTACCTTATGTCCCACCAATTCGGCCATAAGGTAGCCATCTCCTTGGGCTCCAAGCACAGGATAGCCCATTCCTCCTGTAGCAAGAACAACACTGTCTGAGTGAAATATATCTGTTTGTGACTCTACCCCTGTTATTTTTATACCATCATGCTTTAGAGCTTCTACCTTTTGAGAGCATTTGACTTCTATACCTAAGAATTTCATCTCTTTTTGTAAAGCATTTATAATGGTAGAAGAGTTATGCGTAACAGGAAATACTCTAAAACCGTCTGGAGCATGAGTGCTTACACCTATTTTTTCAAAAAATTGTATCAGAGCATTGTGGTCTAGTGCCTCTAGTGCAGAGGAGATAAATCTTCCTTCGCGTCCAAAATGAGACATAAACTCTTCATTTGAGAGTGTATTTGTCAAGTTGCATCGTCCACCACCAGTAGCTTTAAGTTTAGCTCCTATTTTTGAAAGTTTTTCTAAAAGAAGTACACTTTTACCTTCTCTAGCAGCTGTAATGGCAGCCATCATTCCTGCTGCCCCTGCACCTATTACTATGAGATGATATGTTTTTAATTTACTATTCATGATAAAATACTATCTAAAGGATACTTATGACATTCACTACACAAAGTATGCAAGAGATATTTCCCATCCTTCAAAGTAGACTTAAAGTAGAGACTTCCATCTGTTTTGAAGTGCTTAATCCAGATTTGGATGATGGGTATGCAGGCACTATAGTAAGCATAGACCATCAAAGATATACCTATAGAGGCTATAAATCTTGGACAGACTTGGCAGAACTTCTAATGTGCAAGATGCTTACACCAAAAGAGAGTAATTACCCATTTGTAACTATCTATTTTCAAAAACTAGAAACTAAAAACTCTTTTCATCTTGATATTAAAAGCCCTAAAGAGGAAAAATATGGAATAGAATCTCGTTTTTCTCAAATATATAAAATGGAAGAGCCAAGCTTTTTCTACTACTACGACAAAGCACTTACTAACGTAAACATAGAGACAAAAACACGAGTTTTAAATTTAGGTATCAATCGAGGAGATGAGTTTAAAGTTATCAAAAATAGACTAGATACTAATAAATATCAAAATATTGAATTTGTT
>JAUXGC010000020.1 GCA_030622375.1 Sulfurovum sp. | reverse complement strand
TTCTATCGTAACGGGAACTGTAAAAGATAAAAAAGACTTCGGTGTATTTATTTCACTTGAAGACAACATCGATGCACTTATCAGAACAGAAGATCTTCACCCACTTAAATTTGATGAGATTGAAAAAGGTCAAGAGATTAAAGGTGTAATTAGCTTTATTGATGGTAATACGGATAGAGTTAGAGTCTCTGTAAAAAGACTTGAGCGTCAAGAAGAGAGAGAGGCCATGGATCAACTTAATTTAGAGCAAGATGACAGCATGACTCTTGGCGACGCATTTGGCGATGCATTTAAAAAATAAAGGCTACTAATGTCAAAAAGAACAATTGTTGTTTGTGACCATATACATCAAGATGGATTAGATATCCTTGCCAATGATGATGAGATAGAATTTATAAACGCAGCAGATGAGCCTAAAGAGTTACTTATTTCTAAGTTTATTCCTTTGGCAGATGTTGCCATTACAAGATCTTCTACCGATGTAGATGATAAATTTTTAACTGCAGCCAAAAAAATTACAGCTATTGTACGTGCCGGTGTAGGTGTAGATAATGTAGATATTCCTGCTGCCAGCAAGCAAGGGATTGTGATTATGAATGTTCCTACTGCAAATACCATTGCAGCAGTTGAACTCACTATGACACATTTACTCTCTTGTGTAAGAAAATTTCCCTATGCACACAATAATCTTAAAAATGATCGTATATGGAGAAGACAAGACTGGTATGGTACAGAGCTTAAAGGTAAAAAGCTAGGTATTATTGGTTTTGGAAATATTGGTTCAAGGGTAGCAAAAAGAGCTAAAGCATTTGAAATGGATGTACTCACATACGATCCATATATAGATTCAAGTAAGGCAACTGATTTAGATGTAGCTTATACAAAAAACTTTGAAGATATTTTGGCTTGTGATATTATTAGTATTCATACGCCTAAAAATCAAGAAACCATTGGAATAATAGGTAGGCAAGAGATTGCGAAAATGAAAGATGGTGTGATTCTCATCAATTGTGCTAGAGGAGGTCTTTATGACGAAGATGCTCTTGTGGAAGGGCTTATTTCTGGAAAGATAGAGATGGCTGGTATTGATGTATTTAGCAAAGAGCCTGCAACAGACCATCCACTGTTGGACCTTGATAATGTGACAGTAACTCCTCATCTTGGTGCAAATACTAAAGAGTCACAAAAAAATATTGCGACTCAAGCAGCAGAAAATGCTATAGCTGCGGCAAAAGGCATTTCATACCCTAATGCGCTTAACTTACCAATTAAAGAGAATGAGTTACCAGATTTTGTGAGACCTTATCTTGAACTTATCCAAAAAATGGGACATATGAGTGCTCAAATTACAAGAAGTGCTGTAAAATCTATTAGAGTGACTGCTGCTGGTCCTGTGGCAAAACATTTAGAATCTATGAGTACTTTTGCTGCGGTTGGAGTCCTCACGGAGTCTTTGGGCGATCAGGTAAATTATGTAAATGTAGAGTTTGTTGCAGATGAACGTGGTATAGATATCACTAAAGAAGAAAAACCAAACAATAGCGGATTTACCAATAAGGTAGGTATAAAATTAACTACAGTAGATGGCACTATTTCTATTGCCGGCACAGTTTTTGATGATGTAGTACAAAGAATTATAGAGATTGATGACTATACTTTAGATGTTGAGCCAAAAGGAACAATGATTTTCTTTAGAAATACAGATACACCGGGTGTAATTGGTGATGTTGGTAGAATTATGGCTAAAAACAATCTTAATATTTCTGATTTTAGACTAGGAAGAGATAATAAGCAACAGGCACTAGCTGTGGTTCATGTAGATGGACAAATACACAAAAAAGTACTTGACGAACTTTCGGCACTAGAAGCATGCATTAGTGTGAGTTACGCAACACTTTAAATTCTTTTATTTAAGAGGTTATATTATAGGCTGCTTTTTGATTTTTTTAAAATCAAAATAATTGATATAGATACATGTCTTTAATCATTAGATTAAATTCAATTTGCTATAATCTACGATACTACTATAGTGCACGAATGTGGCTTTATGCTATAATATATTTTTATTTTGGGAGCTTACTGTTATGTTTACTGGAAGATACTTTCTTTTTTTACTTATCGCATTACCACTTTTTGGAGGAGTTAAGAATTTAACTCTTGATCAGGCTATAGAGATAGTTAAAAAAGATAATTTAGAATTAAAAATATCTCGTTTTAATGAACAAATGAAGCACTATGAAGCAAAAGCCGCAAAAGGGCATCACTATGGTAAGTTAGACGCCAGTGTTATGGGCATGCGTTCTAATGATGCTGGAAATGTATTTGGTTTTAAGCTTCAAAGTCGTGAAGCCACATTTGGTGATTTTGGATTTGCTGAGTTTGATATGTCAGGAAGAAGCAACCCCCTACCTGTTGCACCAACAGAATTAAATTATCCAGATGCAAGAAATCACTATCAAACAAAAATTGCCTATATGCTTCCGCTCTACACGGGTGGGAAACTGACTGAATATGGACGCATAACTAAGTCTTTGCATCGCTTGAGTCAACTAGATACCAAAAAACTTCTTAATGAAAAAGTTTTTCAAACCAAAAAGGCATTTTATGATATCTCTTTGGTAGCAGACTATATCTATAACCTTTCTAAAATTATTTCCAACATTAAACGTTTGGAGTCCATAGTTCATACTATGAAAAAAGAAGGGTATGCACAAGATATAGACTTGCTAGAGGTACAAGCACGCAAGACAGAAGCAAAAAGTATGTACAATCAGGCAAAACTAAATCGTAATCTTGCTTATCAATTTTTATCTTTTTTGCTCAATACAGAAGTCGCTAGTATAAAAAAAGTGAATGACATGGCACCTATGCCTCGTGTCGTCATTTCTGAACTTGAAGACAATAATATAGACATACAAAAAGCACGCTTAGGACTAGAGGTTACAAAAATGGCAGTGAACGTTGAAAAGTCAAATTTTCATCCTATGGTTGGAGCATTTGCTGAGTATAGCAGTGCAAATAATAATCTTTGGGATAAATTTAGAGACAAAGAGTCTTATACTGTTGGAGTTCAAGCTACATGGAATCTATTTAGTGGTGGAACAGATGGAGCCAATTTAGAAAAAGCAAAACTAAATCACCTTATGGTAAAAGATCAGGTTGAATTGGCAAAAAAAGGTATTGCTTTAAAAGTAAAAAAACTACAGACTGAAATTTTAAGTGAAAATGCTGATGTGAAAAGCTATAAAAAACAGTTAAAATTTGCTAGAAAAGTGTATGAAAATTATCATATACGCTACAAAGAAGGAATTGTTTCAATCTCTGATGTTTTAATTAAGCAATCAAAAGAGCTTGAAATACTACTTAAATTGTTGAGTGTTAAAAATAAACGTAATACAAAAATATTTGAACTCAACAGTATATTAAATACAGGAGGATGTGTATGAAAAAATTAATTGTATTATTGCTAATGGTCGCGATATTAACATCTGTAAGTGCTACGGAGATTAATATAAGTGGGTCAGTAGTTTCAGATAATCAAAAAATGATGACAAGTAGATATATGGGTTATGTAAAAATTATGGCTGTCTCTGAAGGTGATATTGTTAAAAAAGGGCAGTTGCTTTATGAGATAGATTCTAAAGAGATAGAATCAGCAGAGAGGCAGGTTCAGCTTGGTATTTCTCAGGCAAGACTTGCACTTCAGATGAATAAAAACCAATACAATAATGTACTGATGAATCTTGCAAGACACCAAAGACTTTATGAGAAAAAAATGGTTTCAAAATATGAGTTAGAGGCTCTAGAGCTTGCGTCACAAAATCTTAAAGATATGGTCAAGATAGCAGAAGAACAAGTAAAGCAGGCAGAAGCAAAAAAAGAGGAAGTTTTAAATCAATATAATTATCTTAAAATTAAAGCACCCAATGATGGCGTAATTGTAGCTAAAAGATTAAACGAGGGCGAGATGGCTATTCCTGGTATGCCAGCAGTCATTCTTACGGATTTGAGTAAATTAAAAATTGTTGCAGAGATTTCTGAGACACAACTCAAATATATTAGTTTAGGTAAGAAGTTATCTATAGAGATACCCTCTATGGATTTTTCAACTGTAGGGGTGATTGCATCTATTATTCCAAATTCTAATCCAATGACACATAAGTTTAAGATTAAAATACAGTTTGATACTAAAGGGTACTCTATTTATCCTGGCATGTATGCCAAAATCCTTATTGAGCAGTAATCTGTGGCAGATAAAAAAAAGTATCAAGTTACAGATGTAGCAGGTAGGCTGGCAAAAGGTTTTTTGCGAAGCCCTTTAACGGCCGTTCTGGGGGTATTTTTACTTCTTATGGGTTATTTGGCACTAAGTACTATGCCAAGAGAAGAGGATCCTCAAATTGCTATCTCTGGAGGTGCTGTTATTGTAGCAATGCCTGGTGCTTCTCCTAAAGAGATAGAAAATATTATTGTCAAGCCTCTGGAGAGAAAACTTCGTGAAATTAGAGGGATAGAGCATATCTATGGAATGGCGATGGATAATGTAGGTATTGTGAATGTGATGTATCATATTGGAGAGAATAGGGAAGACTCTAATCTTAAGCTCTATGATAAGGTGATGCAAAATATGGATAAAATGCCAAAAGGTGTAATGCAACCACTTATTAAACCTTTTGATATAGATATAGATATCCCTATTATTACAGTGGCATTTTATCCTAAGACTAACAGTCATTTAGATGATGCTGAACTTTTTAAAATAGTTAGAAAAGTTCAACAAAAAATTAATGCTGTTGATTCTGTAGCAAAAACAACACTTAAAGGTGCTCGTAAAGCACAGTATAATATCGAAGTAGATATGGGAAAACTTTCAGCCTATCATCTTTCATTGGGGCAGATTATGCAGGCTGTTCAATCTGTTGCAGTGAATGTGCCTGAAGTAAAAGGGAGAACGGCAGACAACAAGTTGGTAATCTTTGGAGTAAAAAATGCTATAGAGAATGTGGATGATGTAGGGTCTATAATCGTAGTCCAATATATGGGTTCACCTATATATTTAAGGGATGTGGCCAAGGTCAGTATCGGTTTAGATATTCAAAATTTTCAAACAGCTAAAATAGTAGTAAGAGATGATATAAATAGTTCAGCTTTCAGTGAAGAGCATAGCCAAATTACTATGACGGTTGCAAAATTGGCAGGCACAAATGCAGTATTTGTTGCAGAAGATGTATTGAAAGTTTTACAAAAATATGAGAAAGAGTTTAAGAAAGAAGGTGTTGGGTATTTAGTAACTAGAAATTATGGTGAAAGAGCAAATGAAGCAGTAAATGAATTAATGCATCACCTTATGATTACTATTATTATCATTGCACTTATGCTCGTGTTTGCTTTAGGATGGAGAGAATCACTTATAGTCACTTTTTCTGTCCCTGCTATTTTGGCAGTTACTCTTTTTACCGCATGGATGACTGGGCAAACCATGAACAGGATTACACTTTTTGCACTACTGCTTTCGTTGGGACTTCTTGTAGATGCTGCTATTATTGTCATAGAAAATATTCATAGGCATCTGCACAGTCATGGTGTCGAAGACAAAGATATGGATGAAATTCTTATTGAGGCAACAGATGAGATAGGAGCACCAACCAATATTGCAACTTTGGCTATTATTTTGACTATGGTTCCTATGGCATTTGTGGGAGGAATGATGGGTTCATTTATGAAGCCAATCCCCTATAATGTACCAGTAGCATTGGTAGCTTCACTGTTTATAGCTTATATCTTTACGCCATACTTGAGTTTGAAATTATTGAAAAAACCAGAGCACAAGCATCATCACAATGATAAAGAGGGTAAATCATGAACAAACTAGAAAATTTTATTTATGGTATTTTAGATAAGAAATCTAAAAAAACACTTGTTGTTGTGCTTACTGCTGTAGCTTTTTTTGCCTCATTACTAATGTTTCCTACACATATGGTATTAGCCAAAATGCTTCCTGGAAAAAGTGATAATACTTTTTCTATTTATGTAGATACCCCCATAGGTAGTTCCATAGAGCAGACTAAGCTCATGAGCACATGTGTTGTTAGTGTTCTTAAAAAAGAGAAAGAAGTTATGAATATTGAACTTTTTTTAGCTCAAGGTATCCCTTTAGATTATGCTGGACTCGTAAAAGGCGCAAGCATGAAGCGCACAGAAAATGTTTCAGAAATATCAGTTAACTTAACAGATAAGCATTATAGGGCTGAGTCATCATTTTTAATGGTTCAGAGACTTAGACCAATAATAAAAGATACATGTCTGCCACTACTTCAAGGGGCAAATATCAAATTTATAGAGCAACCTTCTGGTCCTCCAACTCTGGCGTCTATCGTTGTTGAAGTACATGGTGAAAATTTAGAGAAAATAAGAACTATCTCTACAAATGTTGCAAAGATTTTAACCCAAACAGAAGGTTTGGTAGATATAGATATTATGGCAGATGAAATTTTCTCTAAATATGAACTTATTCCAGACAAAGAGAAGATTGCAAGATCTGGTTTGAGTGTGGAGCAGGTGAATAATATATTGTATCTTGCATTTGAGGGTATGGTTATAGCACATAAAAACTCTAAGAATTCTCCAGATCAAATAGATATGTTTTTGATTTTAGAAAAAGACAGCAAGAGTTTATACTCTGAAACAGAGAGTGCTCTCCAAAGCAAACTCTCTTCTCTAAATCTTATGAATGTGCAAGGAATGATGGTCCCACTAAGTGAAGTGGTTACAATTCGTAAAGTAGATTCAAATCCAATGATTATGCATAAAAACCTCTCTCGAATGGTAAACGTTATAGCAGAGACAGATATGGTTTCTCAGCTCTATCCACTTTTAGAGGCACGAGATGTAATGTTAGAAGAATTTTCCAAAGAGTATATTGTAACAAAAGAGGGATTTTCTACTTATATGTTTGACCTTCATTTAGAAGACAAGAATACAAATGAGAAATTTCTTTTACGCTGGGATGGAGAGATGAAAGTATCATTAGATACATTTAGAGACTTGGGGGGTGCATTTATCTCTGCCCTCATACTTATATTTTTATTATTGGTTATCTATTATAAGAGTTATGCCATTAGTGGTATTGTTTTGCTTGGCTCATTTCTTTCACTAATTGGGGTCATTGTCGGACACTGGGTTGCCAATTGGTTCACTTCAGAAACTTTTTTCTTGACAGCAACCTCACTCATAGGATTTATTGCTCTCATAGGAATTAGTTCGAGAAACTCACTTTTACTTATAGATTTTGCTAAATCATTGATGGAGTATCATGGTATGAAAAAGCGTAGGGCTATTGCTGTGGCTGCAGCGACTAGAGCAAAACCCATAGCCTTGACAGCGGTTGCTATTATTTTAGGCTCTGCTTTACTTGCGAGTGACCCAGTATTTGGTGGACTTGGTGTAGCACTTATATCTGGTACTATTGCAGCAGTATTTGTTTCATTGCTTTTTGTTCCTGTTCTTATGGATAACTCTAAAGCAATGGATTTTGATATTGCCAATCATCCAAGCGAAGACAATATTTCTATTACCAAGTAGGCTCTATTTCTTTATAGGCACCCATAAGGGTGCCGTTTCTATAATATTTTAATCAACCATTTGATATAATCACTCAAAATTTATTAGTAGGACTTACGTATGGCTATAATAGGCATGGGCGACATTAAAAAAGGTGCTAGACTTGAAATTACAGGGAATCCATATAAAGTAACAGATTTTCAACATGTAAAACCAGGCAAGGGTGCAGCTTTTGTTCGAATGAAGATTAAAAATCTTTCTACAGGTAAAACAATTGAGAAAACAGTACATGCTGGCGATAAATTTGAAGTACCAGAGCTTGAACAAAAAACAATGCAGTATTTGTATGATGATGGAGAGATGCTTCAGTTTATGGATACTTCTACCTTTGATCAAATTGGACTTACTCATGAGCAAGTAGGCAAAGATACATTTGATTTTATGATTGATGGTATGGAGACTGAAATTTTATTTCATAATGAAAAAGCAATCTCTGTTGAGATTCCTCAAACTGTTATCCTTAAAATAGTTGAGACTCCACCTAATTTTAAGGGTGACTCACAAGGCGGTAAAAAACCAGCTACACTTGAGAGTGGAGCTGTAGTGCAAGTACCATTTCATATATTGGAAGGCGAAATAGTAAAGGTTGATACAGTTGAGAAGAAATATTTGGAGAAAGCTAAGTAAAATATTTTTTATTTACTAAAAGGCGCAAAGACGCCATGAAACCTTTCTTGGTTTTACTTGCTAAAAGGAGTTGTTTTGGTTAATGTTAAAGGATTGACATTGGGCATAGCTTTCATGCCAAGTGCAGTTAAAATAGCAGATATCTCTTCATCAAGTTGATGTACAAATTTTACTCTTCTTTTATCGGTAATGCCTAGAGTATATGACCAGTTTATCAGTGTAGGCATACCTACAACAAGTTTATTGCTTCCTTTTTTGATGTACATATACATAGAACAGGGAGCGAATAGTCCAGCTTCAGGATGTGCATCTTTGGTGTCAAACATACTATATGAGTACTCCAAATGACAGAGTGAGTAGGTCCAGAACGCAACATAGTCTTTAAGTATCTTTTCCGCATCATCAGTAGCGTCTAAAAAGTTGTGGTATCCAGCAATGAGGTATTTTTTATCTATAAAAGCAAGTTCAAAATTATTTTGAAACTCATCTATAAAATCATCTATATCTTCTGGCTGTTCAAATTCAAATTCAAAATTAATCATTCTTTTTTTTGGTAATTTTTTATATGTCATATAAGTTTTTGTTACTTTTGTGCCATCTAAAGATAGACTTTTTTCTACCAACTCATCTAGAGGCTTAAAAGATGTAGTAAATTCTGCTCTTACATAAGGGTCCTCTATACCTATGATGTCTAGCATAACTTTAGGTACAAGATGACCTATGTGTGTATTTTTTTCATCAAGTCTTTTATAGATAAGCATATTGAATGGAGTAAAAGCAGCTATACGTGGGTCGATATTTAAAAGAGGCAAAATATTATCATTATTGATGACGGACATAAAACTTAAAACATCCAAAACTGTTGAGCCATATTTTCTCTTATATTGATCATTGACTCTTTTGTGTGGATCTGTAATCTTGAAACCAACAGTTTTTAACTGTTCTTCTGTAAGAGTATTAAACTTTTTTTGTATATCTCCCTTTAATGTATAAAAAACTGCAAGAGTCTCTTTATGTATTGTGGCTTTTGATGTTTGCTGGGAAATAGATAAAAGTAGAGATGGCATAAAAAATAATAGACTACTTAAAATTATTTTTTTTATCTTTTGCATCGTTTGTCCTTTAAATTAAACCCTTTAACTGTTGACGGCTAGGTAGAGAGTTTATCTATTTATAATTTATATAATATCATATAGTTTATCTATTTAAAAAATTTAAATTATGATTTTTAATTACTAAAACTGAAAAGCTACTAAAAGTGACTGATAGGTTTTCATAATAAATGTTTTTAAAAATTGTAAATTAAGATGCATATCAATTTTGATAAAGGAGATAACAATATTTTCCTTGGCATGTATGCAAAAGTAACTATAAAAGGGTAAAAATCAATTAAACAATACTAGTTATTGTGGATTTGTTCTCTAGAAAATGCTAAACTATCATTGTCACACTTTTGGAGCATAAAATATGGAAAATATATATGATTTGATTATTATAGGCGGTGGTCCTGGTGGCATTGGTTCTGTAGTAGAGGCAAAAGTTCTTGGTCTTAAAAAAGTTCTTATGATTGAAAAAACAGATAATCATTCACATACTATTAGAAAGTTTTACAAAGATCAAAAGCGTGTCGATAAAGATTGGCAAGGACAAGAGGTAGAACTTGAGGGCAATGTAGAGTTTGTGGATGGCACCAAAGAGAGTACTTTAGACTATTTTGATAAGCTTTTAGATGATGAAGTAATAGATGCACGGTTCAACTGTGCTGTAGAAAAAGTAGAAAAAAAGGAAGACACTTTTTTTGTCACTTCCGGATGTGGTGTGGATGTAGCTAAAAATATTATTGTAAGTATAGGTCGCATGGGTAAACCAAATAAACCATCTTACAAAATACCCCTTTCTTTGAGGTCACAAATTAACTTTAATTTGGACAAGTGTGGGAATGGTGAGAAAATCCTTGTGGTCGGAGGCGGAGACAGCGCTGTTGAATACGCATGTGAATTGAGTGAAAGCAACGAGGTTGCTCTTAATTATCGCAGAGAGTTACTAACTAGGCCAAACCCAACCAATCAAGAGATGATTTCTAAATATAGTGAAGATGAGGCAGTAGTATTAGAATTAGGTATAGATATAGAAAGTATAGAGAGTGAACATGGACAGATAAAAGTTAATTTTTCCAATAAATCTGAACTATTTGACAGAGTTGTTTATGCTATTGGAGGTACAACACCTAGTGATTTTTTAAAGAGTTGTGGCATCACTTTAGATGATATGGGTGAGCCTATTTTTAATGAAAACTATGAGAGTGAAGTAGAGGGACTCTTTGTTGCTGGCGATATAGTCTTTAATAGTGGAGGAAGTATAGCTATTGCACTTAACCATGGATATAGAATTGTCACAAGTATTATAAAAAGGAAAAAATAGGTATTTTAGGTTAAAATAAATTGACTATAATTTATTATATATAGTAAGGGAGGACAAATGGCAAGTGTACTATTACCTTTGGCAGAGGGATTTGAAGAGGTTGAGGCAGTAGCCCTCATAGATGTGATGCGTCGTGGAGGCATAGAGGTGCGTGTAGTATATCTTGAAGATGAACTTCATGGCAGATTGGTCACGGGAGCCAATGGCATTACCATTCAGGCAGATATGTCTATTAAAAATATTATAAGTGATGATTTCAATATGATTGTTCTTCCTGGTGGCTGGGAGGGCACATACGCTTTGGCAGAAAATGCAAGAGTGATAGAGCTTTTAAAAGAGTTTAAAGCCAAAAAAATAGTAGGTGCAATGTGTGCTGCTCCTTTTGTGCTAAAAAAAGCAGGTATTTTGGGAAATAATTATACATGTTATCCTGGAGCAAAAGATGAGATAGACCATCCAGGATATAGAGACGATCAGAAAGTTGTAATAGATGGCAATATTATGACTTCAAGAGGACCAGGAACAGCAGTATGTTTTGGACTTGAGATAGTGAAAATATTAGTAGGAGAGGAGAGTATGCAGGCTGTTAAAGATGGTATGTTGTTAGACTATTGTTAATATATGTAATAGCGTATTGTCTTGAATTTTTAAGTTATTATTAACAATTAGGAACTTTAAGGGCATAACATAGGTAATATTCTAAAGCAAATAAAGATTCTAAAAAGAGAGAACATGACAAAAATATACTATCCCTATGAAGAGTTTAAAAATGATTTAAAAACCATTACCCAAAAAATAGACCAACCTTTTGATGCCATACTTGGTATTGCAAGAGGTGGATTGTCTATGGCTCAAATGTTGGGTGAGCATTATAATTTGCGTACAGTTTATGCCATCAATACGATAGGGTATGAAGATACCCAAAAAAATACATCTGTTGAGGTATTTAACGTGCCTGACTTAAAAGAAGCCAAAACAGTGCTTGTAGTAGATGATATTGTAGATAGTGGAGATACATTGGTTGAAGTGTTGGGTGTGCTAAATGACAAATATCCACATATTTCTTTTCTCACAGCTTCTATATTTTACAAAACAACTGCCCGCATAAAACCCACTTGGTATGTAAAAGAACCAAAAGGCTGGATAGAGTTCTTTTGGTCCGAAGATTTGAAACGCTAGTTTTTTGTTATACTTTGACTATTTAAATTTATAGGAGTACATAATGTTCGGCAAAGCAATTCTTTTTATATTTGTTGCATCCATTCCATTATTATCATCTGAGTATTCAGCACATATGGCTCAAAATCATATAGGTGAGAAAGCTACCGTATGCGGTACAGTTGCAAGTACCCATTATGCACGTTCCAGCAAAGGTGAACCAACATTTCTGAACCTAGATGAGGCATACCCCAATCATGTGTTTACTGTAATAATTTGGGGTGAGAACAGAGAGAGATTTTCTAAACCTGAAGTGAAGTACAGAGGTAAGAATGTTTGCGTTACAGGTAAGATAAAGAGTTATAGAGACATAGCTCAGATTATTATTTATTCTGAGTCTCAAATTAATATAAAAGAAAGAAAATACGATGTCCAAAAAACCAAAAGGTAAAAGTAACATCAAGAAACGAGATGGAAATATACTAGCACATATACGAAGAGAGATAAATTTAAGTACACGAAGTGAATCTGCAAAAAACAAAAAGTACACAAGAAAGACCAAGCACAAAAATAATGAGCTATAATACTCTTCAAGATATAGACAGGAGCATATGAAATGGTACTAATGATAGACAATTATGATAGCTTTACCTATAATGTAGTGCAATATTGCCGTGAGTTAGGTGCAGATTTAAAGATTATACGTAATGATGAACTCACTATAGATGAGATTAAAGCATTAAACCCTGAAAAAATCATTCTTTCTCCAGGACCATCTACTCCAGATGAGGCGGGTGTAACACTTGAAGTCATTAAGACATTTGCCCAGACGACACCAATTTTTGGTATTTGTTTGGGGCACCAGAGTATTGCACAAGCTTTTGGTGGGGATGTTGTGAGGGCTAAAAATATGATGCATGGCAAAACGTCTCAAATTGTTGTAGATGAAAAAACACAAATTTTTGAGACATTGCCAAATGAGTTTAGGGCTACTCGTTATCATTCGTTAACAGTTAAAAAAGAGACACTTCCCACATGTATTATTGCAACATCACACAGTAAAGATGATAATGAAATTATGTCACTTCAGATAAAAGATAAGCCTATTTACGGTGTACAGTTCCACCCCGAGTCTATTATGAGTGAATATGGGCACGAGATGTTGGCCAACTTTTTGAAACTTTAAGTATTTGTGATGAAAAAACAGTATTTTATCTTAGCGCTTACTTTTTATGTTATTGCTGTTTTTTATCTCGCCTATACTACCCCTATTAGCCCTCATGAGGCAAAAATACTTTATACTTCAGAAGATATTGTCGGTGTATTGATGCAGTGGGGAGAAAGTCTTATGTCTGGCTTTATAGGGTTAAGGATTTTTTATATCTTTCTTGGTATTTTAAGTATAGGACTTTTTTATAAATTAAGTAGGTATCATTTTCCTAAAGAGAAAGATGCTTATCTTTCTACTTCTATTTTTATGTTTTTGCCTGGTATTCTTACTGCTACAACTTTGGTCAATGTAGCCATTATTGTATTGCCTCTAGTATTGCTTTTTATATTGGTTTATGAAAAAGGATATTTTTGGGTGCAACCCTTTGTTATGCTTGCACTTTTCTTTATACATGAAGCATCTATTATTTTTTTTATTGCTCTATTGTTATATGCCGTAACTCATAAAGATAAAAAACTTGCTATTTTGTCTCTAGCTTTTTTTATTGTTTCTATTTTTCTTGCTAATGGCATAGATATAGGAGGACGCCCTTCTGGGCATTTTGTAGACATATTTGGGCTATATGCAACTGTTTTTTCCCCATTTGTGTTTCTATACTTTTTTTATGCAATGTACCGCATTTTATTGAGAGGGGAAAAGACACTTATATGGTATATATCCTTTACTGCACTTGCCGTTTCTTTGCTACTTTCTATTAGGCAAAGAGTCTATATCACAGATTTTGCTCCATATGTGATGATTGCTATTATCTTAATGTTAGATGTATTTGACCATAGTGTTCGTGTGCGTTTGCCAGAATTTCAGAAAAAATACAATTTAGGTTTCAATATAACAATGACATTCTTGGCTTTGAGTGTTTTATTAATCATTTTTCATCAAATGTTGTTTTATTTTACTTCTGATCCAAACAAACATTTTGCAAGCCGTATTTACAAACCATACTTTTTAGCTAAACAGTTAAAAAAGGATGGTTTGACTTGTTATGATGATGCATATGGGCGTGAGTGGTATCAGTTGAGATATTATAATATTCTTCCTTGTGCAAAAGATAGAGAAAACACCTTTTAAACTGTTTCTAAAATACACAATGTTGTTTTCTATAATATAGTTTAAATTATCTATCTATAAAGTTAAATATATCCCGTGGTAAAATATTGATAACTAAACATTAAAAAGGAGAACTAAATGGCTCAAAAGGCAATTAGAGAATATGATGCAAAGTCAATCTTGGCAAAGCATTGGGATAAGTACTTTCCAAGCTTTACATATGCGTATGAAACGGTAATGGTTCAAAATGGATCAGAACTAACAGAAGCTGCAAAAACAAATAAATGGTTAAACGAAAAGACATTGGTAGCAAAACCAGATATGTTATTTGGGAAAAGAGGTAAAAATGGATTGGTTCTTTTTAGAGATGCCAAGCCAGGTGACGTTTCTTTAGCTAAAGCCACTTCGTGGATTGATGAAAAAGGTGGAGAGAAACAAGAAGTTTTCTTCGAGTTTGATGGAGATACTCCAACAGGAGAAGCTTCTGTAGATATGTTAACTCACTTTCTTGTTGAGCCATTTATGCCTCACACCCAAGAAGAAGAGTATTATGTGTCTGCTACTTGTGTAGGCGATAATGATGTTATCTATATGTCTGCTGAA
>JAUXGC010000197.1 GCA_030622375.1 Sulfurovum sp. | reverse complement strand
GTAGCCGAAACAATATCGATCATTCTTCCATGAGTTCTAATCTCAAACTGCTCACGAGCATCTTTGTTTACGTGTGGTGATTTAAGAACCGTATAACGCTTAAATTTAGTTGGCATTGGAATTGGCCCTATAATTTCTGCACCTGTACGTTTAACTGCATCTACAATAGCAGCAACTGATCTGTCTAATACGCGATGATCATAAGCTTTAAGCTTCAATCTAATTTTTTCCATATTTTACCTTTATAAAGAACTCGTTAGTAAGTGCCTAAACACAGGGCTAAACCCTCTAACATAAATTTTAGGAACGCGAATTATACCCAAACTTTTTAAGAGGTTCAATACTTTCTATACTAAAAACGATATAATACAGAAAATAGTTTCCTTTTATTAAGGAACAATATTAGGAGTATTTATGTGAATTTATTGGAATATTATCAAAACCGACACTACTTTAATGAAAATTACCTTTTAAGAAAAACCCAAATACCGCAACACGGTGATGTCAATCTTTATGGTGTAAGGGGTGCCGGCAAAAGTGCTATGATTTTAAACTTTTTAGAAGACACCAGTAAAGAACATACACTATATATAGATATGGATGACCCCAGCCTTATATTGTCCACACTTACTCCAATATCTTTACAGCAACATATCGATAAGTTTAGTATTACCCTGCTTGTGCTTGATCATTACTCTAAGGATTGTTTACCATATTTTCCAAATGTTGAAAGGCTAATTATCATTTCACGTATCAAGATAGATAACAGCTTATTTACTCCACTAGAACTATTTCCTCTTGATTATGAAGAGTTTATTTCATTTGATAGTTCCATCTCTTTATCTAATGGCTTTAACCATTTTTTACGACGTGGCACACTCCCCGCAATGGCAAAATTACAGAAATCAAACTCTACGGCTATGAAAACTTTTATGCAGCACTGCTTTAGTGATAACGAACAAAAACTACTTATCATACTTGCACAACACCACACCAAACACCTGACAACCCATCAAATTTATACTTTTGCCAAAGAGAAGTTTAAAGTCTCAAAAGATTGGCTCTACAAAACTATAAAATATTTTACACAGGAAAAACTTTTACTCTTTATAGACGACAAATACCAAAAGTCAGGAAAGAAGATGTTGTTGTTTGATTTTGCCTTTGCCAAATATCTCACCATAGGACAACCATTTATAATGCAGTTTGACACTATGATAGCACTAGCTCTTATGAAACACCGTATTTACATAGAGACACTAGGTATTCACGGATACGTTACCAAAGAGAATGAACTCATCATTCCTGCACCTTTTGAGAGCGAAGAAAGTATATGGGTCAAATCGCAAAGTAAGTTTTCACTTTACAAAAAGCATAATATCAAAAAAGTAATTATTGTAACAGTGGCAAATACTTATGAGTACCATATAGAAAAATTACATTTTGAAGCATTGCCATTTGATGAGTGGAGCGTTATCATAAGTGAAGAAGATTGATTAGAAAAAAAGTTAGTACCCCTCCCCAGATCCCTGCGGCACACAGTGAAGAGAGGTGGGCTGCTATGTTCCCATCCTGACCCATTGTCTCTCAATACCGTTGCACAGGTCTGAAAAGAGGCAAAAGAATCATATCTTAAAATAGCTTATATCATATTAAATTTAGTCCATTTTAAAAACGATTGGCTATAATTCTCATCTATCTTCTTAAGATAGCTTTAGAGAGGTGGCCGAGTGGTTGAAGGCGCACGACTGGAACTCGTGTATGGGGCAACTCATCGAGGGTTCGAATCCCTTCCTCTCTGCCATAAAAAACTATAAAACCCATCTATAGTCCTAAATAACGTTATTTAATAGGCTTTTTAAGGTTTCTAATTTTCTCGCAAGTCCGTGTGTAGTCCGTGGCATATGAAAAAAAGTACCAAAATATCATTATTTACTTATTAAAGATAGATAGTAATTTTTTAATCCTTTTTTCTCTTCGCAGTCTATTTTAAGCGTTCATTTACTGTTTCATTTTATAATGCTTTTAAAATTTTAATGATGTTTAGTAATTATACATCATGTAAATATTAATGGATAACATACTATTAAGTCACATTTTTCATAATCTTTTTTTAAATCATTTGGATGCATTGACCGATAAGTAGTAAGTACCCACGCATAAAGTCTTGGGTCCACTTTTCCATAAAGCGTTATCGTTCTTTGTTGTTTTGCGAAGAGAGTGGTATTTATTAAAAATACTAGGAGTATTAGTTTTAAGATTATGCTTATTAATTTCATTTTATTCCAACTTTTTTTATAAATTTATTTTAACTTCTAAAACCATATCTAAATGGTCTCACAGTTTATGTCACAAATGTCTTAAATATATTTATTCTTTCCATAGCTTGCTGGCTCAATCCTAAACAGTATTCTTATTACTATACTTAAAAATAATACTACGCCTTTTAACCATTTTTCCATAACTAACCCCCTTATTTTTCATTTAAAATCTCAAGCTCTTTAATCTTAGCACTCTCTTCTATAAGACTATCATCTAACTCTAACTGCTGGTACACAAGCTTTATCTTATCTTCTACCTTTACAGTGAAAATATAAATATAGGGACTAGGTGAACATAATCATATTTCATTTATTTATCCTCTTTAC
>JAUXGC010000195.1 GCA_030622375.1 Sulfurovum sp. | reverse complement strand
GGCAGCAGTTTTAAAAAGAGGAGGTTTAGGGGCTAAACGAGCATTTTTCCCTGTTTTCTTTTTATAGGCAACTTTGAGTTTTTTGTTTAAACGGTCAGCATCCTGTATAATAGCTTTTGCTTCTCTTGATGTAGTATTTTTTTGAGTGAGAAAACGCCAAATATAGTAATCCTTCTCAACACTTTGAGGCATTTTGTGTACCTCTGAATAGGTATATGACTTAGCTTCAAGTGTAGATATACCTAAGGTAAAGGCAGCGATAAGTGTTAAAAATAGATATTTTATTTTCATCACTTACCCTAAAACTGCGCGCATCATAAAGTTATCGAGCAGTTGCAGACCCAAGATAATTACCAGTGGAGAAAGATCTATACCTGAAAAGACAACAAAGGGCATTTTGCGTCTGATGAAGTCATATACAGGCTCTGTTAAGCGATAGAGTATTTGCACTATTGGATTATTTGGGTCAGGACGCACGAAGCTGAGCAGTGCTGAGATAATGACTATCCAAATGTAAAGATTCATTACGGTGTGTAGGGTTTGTACGATGGCGTAGATAAGAGCACTCATGATGCTACCTCCAGTAGATAAGATTTGATAAGAGGATATACCTCAGAAAGTTCAGGTCCATTGCCTACACCTGTAAGCAAGTAACGAAGTGGTTTAAAGAAGTTTTCACCTTTGAGCCCAGACTCTTTCATGATGTAAGATTTGAACTCATCAAATTCCTTCATCATCGGTGCCTCTGCTATGATTTTAGCCATGATGGTCATCTGCTCACCCCATTCGCCAGAAAAATCTTTAGGAGAAAAGATAGGTCTTATTTTGGCTTCAAGTTCTTTTGTTGTGCTTACTTCTTCTAAGTAGATCTTGGCAAGTTTTCCTATGTCTGCATCTGCAAAACCAAAGAGGGTAGAGAGTTGTTTGTCATCCATCATCTCAAGGTGTTTTCTGTTGATGAAACGTAATTTGTCTATGTCAAATTTGGCAGCAGATTTAGAGATATTTTCTATGTTAAACCATTCTATGGCTTCAGGCAGTGTAAATATCTCTTTGGGTGCTTTAGAGTTACCCAGAAGTAAAAGATAGTTGATGATAGCATCAGGTACAAACCCTTCTACAAACATCCATTTAACTGAAGATGCAGCATCACGTTTGGACATTTTTTCCCCATCGGTGTTAAGAATGATTGGCAAGTGTGCATACGTTGTCTCTGCATCGTAACCCAGTTGTGTTTTGATATGCTTTTGTTTAGGTGTGTTCGAGAGGTGGTCTTCCCCACGTACGATGAAGTCAACGCCACTTAACATGTCATCACAGGCACAGGCAAAGTTGTATGTAGGTGTACCATCTGCGCGTAATATGACAAATGAATCTACTTCATTGGGTGCAGTTTTAATGTCACCTTTTATGAGGTCGTGGTTTATGATGTCTTCTGTTGGTTTTTTAAGACGAATAACAAAAGGAATGCCACTCTCTTTGAGGTTTGCATGTTCTTCTTTGTTTACATCAAAACATTGACCAGAGTAACGGTAAGCCATTTTATTTGCTTTGGCATTATCTCTATCAGTGGTAAGTTGTTCAGCAGTACAGGTACAAACAAAAGCTTTTCCTTCTTCAAGGAGTTTGATCGCAAGTGTTTGGTGCATATGTAAGTGTTCACTTTGGTGAAACACAGATTCATGAGGAAGTGCAAATTTTTCTAATATTTGCATAATTTCAGTGTCTTTACCTTCAATATTACGTTTTGTATCAGTATCTTCTATACGAACGAGGAAGCTTTCATTTCTTTGTTGAGATATAAGGTAATTAAGTATAGCTAGACGTAGGTTTCCTATGTGCATATCACCTGTAGGTGAGGGTGCAAATCTTAGCATTTTCTAACTCCAATAGTGGTTAATTTATATTTAATGATATTATAGGATTTTTTACTGAAATATGGATAAAATGTAGTTTACACTTTGTATATGCATATAATCAGCATTTTTTGTATCTTAAGGACTCTCTATAATCTATATTTTATGTTACAATTTTAGTAATAAAAAATTTATCTTTGATACATACATATATAAGTAGTTAATAATCATAAAGAAAAATAGATTAGTAAGTTAGGGGAATTTATGAAAACAGGAGTGATTTTAGCACTTTTAGTTGGGATAAGTACAGTTCATGTATCCGCAGATACACTAAAAGATGTAGTAGGTAGTGTACTTGATACAAATCCAATTGTAAAAGAACGGTTGAGAAACTACAATGCAACAAAAGCAGAGATAGGTATTGCAGAAGCGGGGTATTATCCTACAGTTAATTTAGAATCAGCGGTAGGTCGTAAAACGACAGGAAGAATTGATAGTGATATAGCAAATCAGACCTACAGTGTGTTTCAGAACTCTTTGATATTGAAGCAAAATATTTTTAGTGGTTTCTCTACAACTGAAAAAGTAGATTATCAAAAAATGAATGCACTCGCAGCAGCGTACAACTATCTTGAAAAAGCTAATGATGTAGCACTTCAGGCCGTTAATGTTTATACAAATTTGCAAAAAGAAAAAGAACTTTTAGAGAATAGCAGACTAAATGTGAAGCATAATGAATTGACATATAACAAAGTACACAAGGCCTATACAGCCGGTTTATTAACACTCTCT
>JAUXGC010000165.1 GCA_030622375.1 Sulfurovum sp. | reverse complement strand
TTAGCCTACTGATTGTTATTATAGCTTATGGGTACGGTATCACATATGAAAATAAAAATGGTCTTTTACGGGTGATGACATTTGGTGTAGGAGCTCTTTTTGTTATTTTAATAGCACTTATTTTAGAGACTAAAAATCTTTATCGTGCAGGCAAAAGATTTGTACTATTGGGCGATGCTTCTTATACACTCTATCTCTCTCATCTTATAATTATTAATCTTTTTTATTTTACTGGCCTTAGAAAAATATTTACTCAAGATGGTACATTTATACCACTGCTTGGCTTTATCTTTATTCTATTAATTTGTATTTTTTTTAGTATTACATATTACCAAAAAATTGAACAAAAGGTATATCGCAAAGCAATTGCTGATAACTAATGTTTGCATAAATAGGTCTAATCCCTAAAAATAATTTAGCTATAATTCTTTGTAAATAGTTTTGAATAATAAGGATAAAAAATGACATTAGGAAAAAAATTGGGTGCTGAGTTTTTTGGTACTTTTTGGCTAGTTTTAGGTGGTTGTGGTTCAGCAGTTCTTGCTGCTGGTTTTCCAGAGTTGGGCATAGGTTTTGTGGGTGTTGCTTTTGCTTTTGGTTTGACGGTACTAACTATGGCTTACGCGGTAGGGCATATTTCAGGTGCTCACTTCAACCCTGCTGTCTCTTTTGGACTTTGGTCTGCAGGTAAATTTGAAACCAAAGAATTGCTTCCTTATATAGTAGCTCAAGTAGTTGGTGGTACTTTAGGAGCATTTGTACTTTATATGATAGCCTCTGGTCAAGCAGGTTTTGAAGCAGGTGGATTTGCAAGTAACGGTTTTGGAGAGCTTTCTCCGGGCAAATACAATCTTGCCTCTGTGCTTATCACTGAAGTTGTGCTTACATTTATGTTTTTGTTTATTATCTTGGGTTCAACAGATAAAAGGGCACCTGCTGGTTTTGCACCCATTGCTATTGGGCTAGGGTTGACACTAATCCATCTTATCTCCATCCCCGTCTCTAATACTTCTGTAAACCCTGCTAGAAGTACAGCAGCTGCACTTTTTGCAGATACAGCAGCACTGAGCCAAGTATGGCTTTTTTGGGTAGCACCTATCGTTGGAGCTATACTTGCTGGTATTGTTTGGAAATGGTTCGCAACTTCTGAATAATCGATGGTTCAAGAGAATTATATACTCTTGAACTTTTCTAAGTTTAAACGCATAAAACACCCACTTACAATTAAGTTTTTGATAAAATAGTATTTTAATTAAGGAGTATATTGTTATGACCAACATTATTATCACTGGTTGCTCTACAGGCATAGGACTTGAAACAGCCAAGTACTTGAAAGATAGATTTATTACCGTATATCCTACTGCACGCTACAAGAAAGACGTAGAGATACTCAAGTCATTGGGTTTTGAGTATGCCATGCAACTTGATGTAACTAAACCAGAGACTATTGCACTTGTTATTCAAAAAGTATTAGAGCTAGATGGAACTATAGATGTTTGGTTCAATAATGCAGGATACGGGCAACCAGGGGCAGTAGAAGATATTACCGTATCGACACTCCGTAAACAGTTTGAAGTTAATGTTTTTGGCTTACAAGAATGTACTAGGCAGATAATACCAGTTATGAGAAAGCAAGAGTATGGGAAAATTATCCAACATAGTTCTGTGCTAGGTTTGGTTTCACTTTTTGGTAGAGGAGCTTACAATGCTAGCAAATATGCCATAGAGGGACTTACAGATACGCTAAGACTGGAGTTAAAAGGGTCTCAAATATACCCAATACTCCTAAATACAGGACCAATTACAAGTCATTTTCGTCAAACTGCTATTGAAAAACTTCAAGAAAATATAGATATAAAAAATTCCATTTTTGTAGATAGGTATGGTAAAAGCATAGAGGGAACAGGGAAGAAGGTTCCTTTTAATGAAGAGGCTATATCTGTGGCAAAAGTAGTACATACTATTATTTTAGATAAAAAACCAAAACCTAGATACTATATCACTAAGGCAACTTATCTTCTTGGATATTTTAAAAGAGTGATGAGTACACAACTGTTAGATAAAATATTGCTAAAAATAGGTTAATCAAGTATAATTCAACAAAAAAATATAGGAATAAGTGTATGGATAAGATAAGAATAGGAGTTATTACCACAAGCGATAGAGCATCACAAGGTATATATGAAGACATCTCTGGTAAAGCCATTATGGATGCAATGAAAGAGTATCTGCTCAATGAGTGTGAATATGAGTATAGATGTATTCCTGATGAGCAAAGTCTCATAGAGACAACACTTATAGAGCTTTCTCGTGATAAAAACTGTGATCTTATAGTTACAACAGGTGGCACAGGTCCGGCAATGCGAGATGTAACGACAGAAGCAACACAAAATGTTTGCCAAAAACTTCTCCCTGGGTTTGGAGAGCAGATGAGAGCGGTAAGTCTGCAGTATGTACCCACAGCCATTCTCTCTCGTCAAACAGCTGGTATCTGCAATGGCTCACTTGTTATCAATCTTCCTGGAAAACCAAAGTCCATCCGTGAATGTTTAGATGCTGTTTTCCCTGCTGTTCCATACTGTATTGACCTCATAGGGGGTCATTTTATGCAAGCCGATGAAAAAGTAATTAAAATCTTTAGACCCAAAGCCAAATAAGGACATACTAAATAATATGAATATAGATTTTATAGAAGAAAAACTTGATGAAATATTTAAAGAACTAGAAAAAGAGGTGATGGCTATTTTAATGGATGAAAGTTTAGGTAAAGGAGAGACCAACCTACATATGAAACCACTTACATCAACAAAACAGATACTCACTAATGCTATAGATAGTATTAAAATGGTAGATAGGTTAGCTAAAGAGGAACTAGAAAAATGATGAGAATCTTGTCACTATTACTCATGGTCTCTCCATTGGTTTTTGCTAGTAAGACAATGCTTATACCACCTTATATCGCCTTATCTGCTCTTATCATTATAGTAGGGCTTTTCTTCTGGGGTGTCTATAGAGCTGTTAAAACACAAAAGACCATATATGTACTTGCAATGTTACCATTTGTATTTCTATTGGTAGGGATGTTTTTTATCTAAACAGAAAATGGCAATATTCCTTAAATTTTATCTCTTTATAAAACCACACATCATCATACTCTACTTATAACAATTACCTACATACCAGAACT
>JAUXGC010000044.1 GCA_030622375.1 Sulfurovum sp. | reverse complement strand
TTTTTTGTCTATTTGTTTTTTTAAATCTTCAACTTTTTGAGTATTATGACGTTTTGTATCATTTATTTTTTTTACATTTTCATCTACTCTGCTAAAAAAAGATGCATTGATATCGGGACCTATGCCTATAGCCTCTTCTATCTCTCGAAGTTTTTGATTCATAGAGAGTAGAGTCTCTTTCTCGTCTTTAATTTTACTTTGTAAGTCTATTTTTTCAGTGTTTAGTTTAATGTTTTCCTGTTTGACTATTTGATTGCTTTTGTTGAGAGTAGATATTTTTTTATTTAGTATATTGATATAAAAGTAAGTAGCTGTTGCACTAAGTATCAATATTAAAAGTACCCAGAGAATAGCATGTTTGATAAACTCATGGATATTGTATTGTTTAGAGCCAGTGATGTCACTTATAGTTATGATTAATCTATTTTTCACCTTATTCCTTATTGTGTTGACTGATTGTATTAAGTTTTATAGATATTTGTCCTAAATTATAATTTTTTATATGGCAGTGTAGCTATATTATAGGCTATAGGCAATGCGATAGAGGGTAAACATTTCCATTTTTTTACAAGTTTCTGTTTTAGTGAATTTGAAATCTCTAAGAGCTTCTCATCGGCTTCTTGTAGAGAAAGGCAATCTACTTCTATAAAAACTTGTACTCTCTCTTCATCTTTTCCTTGATATGTATGATAATTTGTTATAGACATAGTTTGAAACAAATGTTTTATTAGGTGGTAAAACCTTATATGCTCCTCACCTTTGTATTCCAGTAAGAGATAGTTAGTATGATTGTCTTTAAGTAGGGGTACGGCAACAGTATACTGTCTGTCTAGATGTTGCTTGAGCAGAAGTGGAGTAAGAGGTTTGTCTATGCATTCGAATTTTGCATAGAATGTACGATTGTTAAACTCTATTTTCTGAACAATTGTATTTCTTTTGATGTAGTAACAACTATCAAAAAGCTCTAAATCAAAAACTTTGATAATTTGACCTTAATGCAAGCAGTTGCATGGGCCTACTGCTGAAGTAGTCCCAGTGACAACGTAGATTTTTGGATGTATTCAAAAAGTGTTCTTTAATAAATCGATTTATCATAAATGACAAAATTAGAAGCAAGTTTTTTCATCTCATCTTTTATTTTGCTATGTAGTTCTGAGTTGTTGATGTTGTCAAGCACATCAGCAATTTTATTTGCAATAATTTCAAACTCAACTTCCTTCATGCCTCTGCTAGTAAGGGCAGGTGAGCCTATACGAATACCTGAAGTTACAAAAGGGCTTCTTGTCTCACCTGGTACTGTATTTTTATTTACTGTGATACCTGCTGCTCCAAGTGCTGCGTCAGCATCTTTACCAGAAAAATCTTTATCTAAAAAAGAGACCAATACAAGGTGATTATCTGTACCACCAGAGACTACATCATAACCTCGTTTTAGAAGTATGGAGGCTAGTACAGAAGCATTTGCCTTGACTTGTTTTGCATGTGTTTTCCACTCACTGGAGAGATTGTATTTAAATCCAACAGCTTTAGCTGCTATGACATGCACAAGAGGTCCACCCTGAAGTCCTGGAAATATAGCAGAGTTGATTTTTTTGGCTATCTCTTCACTGTTTGTCATAATCATACCACCACGAGGACCTGCAAGTGTTTTATGTGTTGTTGTGGTCACTACATCTGCATAAGGGAATGGGCTAGGGTGCTCACCTGCACATACAAGTCCAGCGATGTGAGCGATGTCAGCGAAAAGGATGGCACCCACTGCATCAGCAATCTCTCTAAATTTCTTGAAGTCTATCTCTCTAGCATAAGCAGAAGCACCACAGACGATAATCTTAGGCTGTACAGTTTTGGCTATTCTCATTACTTCAGCATAGTTGATACGACCATCAAGCTCAACACCGTAGGTAAAAGAAGAGTAGTTTTTACCAGAAAAACTTGGTTTAGAACCATGTGTCAAGTGACCACCATGGCTCAAATCCATACCTAGTATTTTCTCTCCAGCTTTAAGGAGCGCAGCATACACAGCACCATTTGCTTGAGAACCAGAGTGTGGTTGCACATTTGCATAGTTGCACTCAAAAAGCTCACACGCTCTATCTATAGCAAGTTGCTCAACAACATCTGCAAATTCACATCCCCCATAGTATCTTTTATATGGATAGCCTTCAGCATATTTGTTAGTAAACACAGAACCCATAGCTTCCATCACGGCAGGAATGGTAAAGTTCTCACTAGCAATCATCTCTAAGTGGTCTGTTTGTCTCTCTTTCTCACTCTCAATAGCTTTAAAAATCTCTGGGTCAAATGTTTCTATTTCGTATGACATAGTGTTCCTTATGTGTGGGAAGTAATTTATCTGTATTTATAGCAAATTTCATCTGAAATTGTTATGAAATAAAGTGTTAATACAAGAAACAAAATAGCTAAAGTGGAATTTTGGCATTGTAGCCACTCTCTATCACTGTGTGTTAATAGTCTCTTCTTTAATCCTTTTTAAGGTGGCGACTGACCCCCAAGTCTTGTACTTTAATATAAAAAAGTATCGCAATGATACAGGCCATGATGTGACTAGTTTGCATCGGAATAAAAGTATGGTTGCTTTCATAAGGCAAAAAGGAACTATTATAATAAACTTCTATCATAATTTTAATGGGTATAAAAATAATAATTAATAGAGATATTACTTTCAATGGCTGTGGTGCTTTTATTCCTATGAGTGCACCATAATATAATGCACCACAAGCAATACCAGATAAGCCACCATAATAAGCCATATTGGGCTTTAAAATAAATAACGATACGCTAATAGTAACGGCCAAATAAAAGTAAAACTTAGCAATAGAAGAAATACTGCTTTTGTCTAGGAGAAAAGAGGCTATGCCCAAGGTAAGGGCATCATAAATAAAGTGTCGGATTGAAAAATGAACAAGGTGACCTGTCCATATTCGCCAGATTTCACCTTGCATAAGTGCTTGGCGATCAAAAATTAGCAAGGTTGATAAGGTGGGTGAAAGACTCACCCAAGCACTTAGCAATATAATGACCAGTGTTAATAACGTTATCGGGTGCTGTATTATTAGGCTTGTCTTTTTTTGGTCCATAGCCAAAAACCACTTAATAGACTTAAAAAGATAATGAAGATACCGTCAAGACTACCTGCACCAGTATATCCAGGCTTACGAGTCACTTTATACTCTTTGGGTGCATTTTCTACTCTTTGTTTGAATTGTGCCAACTGTTGGTCAAGATTAACAATCAAGTCTTCACTCGCAGCATAAAAGCTAGTGAGGCTATCTTGACGTTGTTTCTCTCTCGCATTAACCAGTGTGCCACTACCTGTTGTGTGGTTAATACCAGGTGCACGAAACAACATTTTTTTACTTTTGATATCAAACACCGACGCGTCCACCATGGTATGAGTATCGTGTTTGGTGCCAGGGATAATATAGGCTCCAATGAGTGTCCAATAGGTAATTGAAGAGATTTTATCTGCACTAAATTGACTTTGGTCATAAGAAATTAATGCAACGACATCAACATCATACATGGTTTTAATTTGATTTAAATTGGTAAAGCTACCTTTATCTTGTAAATAAGCAGAAGGAATCAGTGTGATTTTTTGAATAAAATCATATTTTTTAAAATGCTCACTGACTTTTTGCATAAGATTATTTTTATCTATCTCTGTAAGCCTATGTCTGCCTTGACCTTTGCTAAGTGGGACAAAAGCGATACCCACTTTTAATGGCAATTTTAGATGTGGGATGCTGGGTGTTTCAATATGATTGTCTTGGTTAGGATATAGATATTGAACAACACTACTACTAACATGTGTTTGAGGGCGTACCCAATAAGGGCTACAAGCAACCAAGCCAACACTGACTAATAATAAAAGAATAAAGTGTAAATAATTTCTTGACAGGAACATGACCAATCCTTATATTTTTTTTATCTATCTTATTGAGTGGGTATAGAGTCTGAAATACTTAATTATATCATAAAGTTACAAGAGGTATAACCTGAATAGAATAGGTTTCAGGCAATACCAATTCTGTTACTATTTTGTTTTTACTAGATTATTTCTCTTGCATTCTCTTTTTACACGCAATAACATCCATACAGAACATCCCTTTACCTTTTTTAGCAGGTTTCAGTTCATCTTGGTTTTCGTTACCACATTTTTTACATTTGTTCTCATCTGATACTACTGTTTTCTCTACTTGTGGAGCTTCAGGTTTCATAGCAGGAAATAGTAGTACATCACGGATGCTGTGTTGATTTGTAAGCATCATTACAAGCCTGTCTATACCGATGCCCTCACCAGCGGTTGGGGTCATGCCGTAGCTTAGAGCTTTGACATAGTCTGTGTCCATGTGCATTGCTTCATCATCACCTGTGGCATCTTTGGCATCTACTTGCCCTTTAAATCGATTGTATTGGTCTATAGGGTCATTGAGTTCAGAGAAGCCATTGGCTATCTCTTTTCCTGCCATAAAGAGTTCAAATCTTTCAGCGATATCCGGATTATCATCACTTCTTCTAGCAAGTGGTGATATATCTATAGGGAAATCGGTAATATAGGTAGGATTTATAAGCTTACTCTCTACAAATTCATCAAAGAGTTCGGCTTGTAAATAACCTAAAGTAAGGTTGCTATTTACTTTTACATTATGTTTAGATAGGTATGCCAATGCTTTCTCTTTATCGTTTGCAACATCTACTGGTATACCACCTATACTTGTAAGAGATTCTATATATGGAATCTTTGCAAAAGGTGTAGTAAAGTCTATCTCTAGCTCACCATAGGGGAGTTTTTTCTCAAGCTTCAAGTTGTCAAAGAGGTAGTCAAACAACTCTTCTGTAATCTCCATCAACTCTATATAGGTTTTGTATGCCCAGTAGAACTCTATCATCGTAAACTCAGGATTGTGTGTATGGTCCATCCCCTCATTTCTAAAGTTTCTGTTTATCTCAAATACAGCTTCCATACCACCAATGATGAGACGCTTGAGGTAAAGTTCTGGTGCTATACGCAAGTATCTATCAACACCAAGTGCATTATGATGTGTTATAAATGGTTTGGCATTTGCTCCACCAGGGATAGAGTGCATCATCGGTGTTTCCACCTCCAAAAACCCCTTCTCTTCAAAAAATCTTCTTACAAATGAAACTATTTTACTTCTCATTATAAAGTTTTGTTTTATTTCTGGATTCATAATCATATCTAGATAGCGTTGTCTGTAGCGCAACTCATGGTCTTGAAGTCCATGGAACTTCTCTGGAAGAGGGGAGATGGCTTTGGAGACAATCCTCATCTCTTTGCAGTGCAGCGTAAGCTCCCCAGTCTGTGTTACAAAAGGGTACCCTGTCGCTTCAATGATGTCACCTACTTCAAAAAGTTTCTTTGCGACTGTGTTGTAGAAACCTTCAGGAAGTTCATCTCTATTGTAATAAATTTGAACTAATCCCTCTGAATCTTCTATTTTGGCAAAAGCAGCTCTTCCCATAATGCGGACAAATTTGAGTCTTCCTGTGAGTGTATATCTCTTGGACTCGTCTTTTTTCTCATCACTGTCTTGCTCTTTGACATACGCACATACATCTAAAAATTGTTTAGATGGCATACCCCTTTGTACTTGATTTGGGTAAGGATTAATACCATACTCTCTTAACTGTTCTGTTTTTTTGATTCTCTCTTGGATATATTGATTTTCAAATATCAGGGTTTCTCCTGTAATTTTATTTATTTGCTTCTTGACATTTTTTACAAAGTCCAATAATCTTCATTGTATGGTTTGTCATTTGAAAATTAAATTGTTTGGCAATTTTTTCTTGTTGTTCTTCAATAATTTCATCAAAGAACTCTACAATCTCTCCACAATCAGTACATATAAGATGGTCGTGATGTTTCTTAAGACCAAGTTCATATTTTTTCCCTTGCGCTCCAAAAGAGATAGAACTAGCCATATTTGACTCTTCAAGTAGTGTGAGTGTCCTATATACGGTTGCAATACCTATGTTTATCTTTGGATGGCTCTTTTTGAGAAGTGCGTGAATTTCTTCTGGAGTAAAGTGCTCATCATTTTCGTAAAGGAACTTTAAAACAAGTTCTCTTTGTTTGGTGAATTTAAGCATATTATCTTTCAGTAGTGTTTTAAACTTTTCTAAAAGAAGAGGATATTCAATCATGCTAATTATCCTTTTAGTTGTTTAGTATGCTTGTATTGTTTTCTATTTGTGAACTATTTAGTTCATTTAAGTTTACAATTTCTTTAATCGTTTGCACTACAGATGATTTTTCTGTATCCAATATTTCTGGGTCAAGATTTATAATACTTGAACCTATTTGTTTTAAATAAGGGTAGAGTACAGAGTTTTTACTATAACTCTCTAAATTATCTTTGATTAGTGCAATATTTGAAAGGGCTGCAACAATAAGTGCAAAAATAAGCAAATATTTTCCAGCTCCAGCAATAAAACCAAAGAAACGATTGATAAATCCTAACCCACTAATATTGATTAGTTTTGAAAAAATAGAACCCAATATAGTTGCGCTTAACCATACAATGACAAGAACGACAAGAAATCCAATAAGTTTAAGAAGTGCAATGTTCTCTAAGTGAAGAAAGTTTATGTCTATAAATGTGGCAGCTTTCTGTGCAAAACGAGAAGCAAAATAGACTCCACCAACAAGCCCTATAAGTCCAAATGCCTCTTTAATAAAACCATTCATAAAGCCTTTGATGCCTAAGATTAGTATTATGGCTCCAATGGTAATATCAAAATAGTTAAAATCTATCATTGAAAAGTTTTCCATTTATATTTCCTCTTTAGTTATTGTGTTTTCCGTTATTATATCTATAAAAGTGTGTAAAATACTTTTTGGTTATGTTTGTGTTACTTTTAAAACCTCATCTACTTTATTGGCATATCTTAAGGCAGTATTGCTGCTAATATCTTTATCTCTAAGAAGTTCTATCAGTGCCTGTGTTTGTGTTTGCATGCCTGTATTAGATTGACCAATCTGCATTAGAGAATAAATTTGATGTATTTTATCTTCACGAATAAGGTTAGAGATGGCATAGTTTGTTATCAATATTTCTGAAGCTGCTATACGCCCACCACCAATTTTTGGTAAAAGAGTTTGAGCTATGATAGCTACAAGTGATGTAGAAATCATGGCTCTAATTTGTGCCTGTTCACTATCATTAAAGGCATCTATAATACGGTTTATTGTAGCTGGTGCCGAAGAGGTATGGAGTGTTCCAAATACCAAGTGTCCCGTTTCTGCTGCTGTGAGTGCAGCTTCTATCGTCTCTTTGTCTCTCATCTCTCCAACTAGTATAATATCTGGATCTTGACGCATTGCATACTTGAGTGCTATAGCAAAACTTTTGGTATCTTCACCAACACCTCTATGAGAGAAGATAGACTTCTTGTTTTTATGTATAAATTCCACTGGGTCTTCTATTGTGATAATGTGTTTGTTTTCAGTTAGATTGATTTCATTAAGCATAGCAGCAAGCGTAGTTGATTTCCCCGAACCTGTTGGACCTGTGACTAAAATAAGTCCCTTTTCCCGCCTTACAAGCTTTTTATAAATATCTGGAGCATCAATATCATCCAATGAAGGCATCTCTGTGAGAACAGTCCTAAATGAAGCACAAATATCACCAAGTGCACGATAATAGTTTACTCTAAAACGACCTATTTGAGGGATAACAAGTGCAAAATCAAGTTCACTGTTTTCTTTAAAAACTTCTTTTTGTTTTTCAGTAATTAAAGATAGGCATATTTCTTCAATGTCTTTGCCTGTAAGTTTAGGCAAGTCTAACGGTTTAAGGGAACCATCTACTCTGACTTGTGGTTCAGTGCGACTTATAAGATGTAAATCTGAAGCATCTTGTGTTAGCATATTTTTAAGCAACTCTTCTATATTAAAATCAATCATGGTTATCCTTTTATTCTATAATGGCTGGCACAATGAAAAAATCATCTTCACTTTTTGGTGCATTTGAAAGTATATTTTTTCCAATATTATCTGTTTTGCATGGAACATCTTCTCTTAGTGGAGTTCCTCCTTCAAGAGTTGAGAAAGAGCTATCCAACTCATTAGTATTCAACTCATTGAGATTGTCTATATATCCAAGTATTTCAGTAAGTTGTTGCATCACTTCCTCTTTTTTAGAATCATCAATACGAAGATGAGAAAGTTTTTCTAGCTTAGTCAAGATAGTATTGTCTATTTGCATTATATCCCTTTAAAGTGATTTTTATTATTATATATTAATTTACTTTAAGATATAACTACAGTAATATTTATTCTAAAATTAAAAAAAGGATTTGGTATGTTGCAACAATTAGATATGAACTCAGAAGAGTTTAAAGCAGAGTTGATAAAAACAGAAAAATTTACAGATAAAGTATGTGAGAGTCAAGGCTGGGTATATAGTGCCAATGAGGATGTGAATGAAGGTGTGACTCTTGGGCTTGCACGGCATAGATTACTTTTTGGTAAAAGGTTTTGCCCCTGTTTTATGGTTGATCCAGACGAATCTAGACCAGGCAAGTTTAAAAGTTCAGATGACAGAATCTGCCCTTGTAAGCCAGCCATAGAAAAAGAAATACCTGAAGCCGGTATTTGTCATTGTCAAATTTTCTGTACACCAGAGCATAGAGAAGAGCAGATTAAAGAAAAAGAAGCTAAAACATTAGCAAAAGAAGAATTGAAAAAAGTGGCAGAAGAAGAGGCAAAGTAAATTATAATTATTATTTACTATAATTTAAAATTATTTTAATATTTAAGGTATAGTAGTGCACGAATTATTGGGGACAGACAATATCAATTCAGAAAATTTAGAAATACTCCTAAAAGCAAGAGA
>JAUXGC010000024.1 GCA_030622375.1 Sulfurovum sp. | reverse complement strand
GCATTCAGATACTCCATTATTTTTTGATGTGCTTTAAAATTGACTGTTGTTTTTGCAGGAGAAGAGACAAAATATCTGCAACTACTTTTTTCAACTAAAATATATTTATGCTCTGGTCTATCAAAACTTCCACATGCACACTTAATAAGAAGTTTCTCTTCTCCTATTTTATACATGCGTTCAAAGTGCACAAAGTAATCATCAAACACCATTGCCTCTTTAGGCAATAATTCTTCTAATCCTTTCCTATATTTTACAATATTAAAATTAAAATCTATATTTAAATTCTTGGATTTAGAGTTCTCTTTGCATTTAACATAAACACTATATATATCTTTCTCTTGTTTTTTCCATCTAGCTTCATACTTACTAATGATTTCTAGGTCTTTATTTTTGTGCACTTCAATCTCCACTTTTGGAGCAGAAAAAAAGATTTCCAAGGCGTACCAAAAATATTTGTTGCTATCTGTGCGTAACTCTAAATAACCATCCTTACCAAGCACTCTCATAGATTCATCTAGAAAAGGGGTACCAATAACACGTCTATGTGGTTTTTTATCCCAAGGAACAGGAAAGTGCACAAATATTTGCTCGCATACATTTGAAGGTAGCATTTCCAAAAAAAGTCTTGCGTCATAATTAACAATCCATATATTATCTAGCCCTTGTAACTCTATTTGCTTGAGTACCTGTTGAGCAGAAGGTGTATGTATCTCTATGCCTATAAAAAGTGTATCTGGATTTTTCTTTGCCTGATAAAGCAAATGACGTCCACTTCCAAATCCAACTTCAACAGAAATTTTTTCTCTAGGAAAGATAATATTTTCAAACTCTTCTATTTTTTTGAAATATTCTGAAGAGATTGCTGGTTTACTATTTGATATCGCGATGTTTGAACTTATTATGTTCAAATTTAACTCTTTTGAAACCATCTCCAATACTCTTTTAAGAAGATTGACTTTTAAGGGTCTTGTCACTTTATCATATTTGAGAAGTGTTGCTTTTTCACCTGGTTTCAGCTGGAGCAAAAACTCCTCATCTTCATATTTGATGCCCAGCAACTCATCATTTCCACTCAATGATATTGCTCTAAAAGTAAGCACTTGACTATGTGGGAGCTTTGATTCTATAATAGAAGTATCGAAAGGGGTAATTTTTAAATGTGGCATAAAATATTCTCTTACATCAAAATATTGATTGTTTGGTTTTTATTCATATCAGAACCATTAAGTATCAATAAAGCTCGAACCCAAAGTGAGAGGATTAATTTTTTCATTGATTTCACCTTTATTAAAATATTTGAATATATATGTTTCCATATCATCAAAAAGTGGTGCCATAAACTCCATCTTTTTTTCACTTACGGGATGTGTCAGATATAGTAAATATGCATGCAAATAAACTCGTGGTATCTTATCTCTTTTGGTCTTAAATCCATATAAATCATCGCCCAAAATATGACGCCCTAAAGCATTCAAGTGTACACGTATCTGATGCGTTCTTCCTGTAAACAGTTTTGCTGCTATAAACTCTACATCGTGACTACTTGTCAAGAGTTTTTTAAATGCTGTTTTTGCACTCTTTCCATGAGGCACAACATCCATCTTTAATCTATTGTTAGGGTTGCGTCCTATGGGTTTATCGACTGCTATATCATCTTTCAATGGACAATCTATGAGTGCAAGATAGTATCTACCCATGCTTTTGTCTTGCAATTGTTTACTAAGCTTCTCGTGTGTCTTATTGTCTTTAGCCACAACCAATGCACCTGTAGTCTCCTTATCTATACGATGAACAATACCGTGACGCTCTTCTCCAGATATGGTTGAGAGAGATATGCCTTTATGAATGAGCCAATCTACAAGTGTTGGCTCTTTAACAGAGGGAGCTGGATGCACTACTAGTCTGCTAGGTTTATTGACTACCAAAAGATACTCATCTTCATATAGTATCTCCACATCAAAATCAACACGGGGAACAACTCTTTTCTCTGCCTCTTTAAATATATAAGTAATCACATTATCTACTGCAACCCTATAGCTTGTTTTAGTGATTACTTTATCGTTAACAGAGACTAAACCATCTTTCACAAGCTTCTCTACTTGATTACGACTTACGTCTAGTTCTTGTGCTAAGATTTTGTCTATGCGTCCTACTATTGTGGCTGTGAATTTATTCATTATGTCTCTTTTTCTATATCATCTCTATTCCAACGTTCTGGGTCTAAAAGTGTATCATCATGTATATGTTTAAACGAGGCTTTAAACATTTTAAAGATATCTTTATTCTCTGCTTCAAGTCCAGCTAACCATGCTTTAGTAGAGGCTCTAGCATGAGGCATTTTAACATCTTTAAGCATTGCTGGGCAGGCTTCATCACCTATGACTTGTAAATTATTATCTTCAGCAAATGCTCTGAGCTGTGACTCTCTAGCCTGTATGAGTGGACGTATAAGATGAAAGCCTCTACTTGTTTTATAAATGGGTGCTAAAGCTCTTATGCTACCATTGTAAAACATATTCATAAAAAAACTCTCTACCGTATCATCAAAATGGTGACCTAATGCCACTTTATTGCAATTTCTCTCCTCGGCAAAATTGTATAATGCTCCTCTTCTCATGCGCGAAAAGTAAGAACAAAAAGAGGAATTTTCACGTATCGTATCGTGAGAAATTTTAAAAATATTTGTATCATATATGGTATGTTTTATGTCATACTCTTCACAATGTCTACTTAGAAACTCATAATGTTCACTAGGCATTCCATATTTAATGGTACACGCTTCAAACTCAAACTCAAAAGGGGCATGACGCTGTATGTGTTTGAGTGCATGGACTAATGCAAGGGAGTCTTTACCTCCACTCAATCCTACAAGCACCCTATCTCCCTCACTTATAAGTTTAAACTCTGCATTGGTTTTACCTATAACTTTAAGTAGTCTTTTACTCATGGGAATAGTTTTAGTTTTACTACGTCTTTCGTTATTGTTCAAAATTTTCCTCATTTACAAAGTGTTGTATCTCGCAACACCAATTATATATTATTTCACAAAGTGTTGTCAGGAGACAAGCATTTAAAATACCGTGCAAGCGAAGCACTAAATGCTGAGTCGTACAACACACTACATTTCATCAACTATAGATAAAATGAAATCTGCTGAGATTTTTGCTGAACTCTCTAAAAAAGTATCAAAATCAAATCCTGCATCCATATCTGCAGAATCGCTAATGGCACGCAAAATAAAAAATGGTATATCTAGTGCATTACAAACTACAGCAACAGAAGCACCTTCCATCTCTAATGCATCTGCTTTGAATGTTTTTTTTATCCACTCTTTACGTTCAGAATTTGCTATAAATTGGTCACCAGTAGCAATGATGCCCTCTTTAAGGGTTAAACCTTTTTGTTTTGCAACTTTTTTTGCAATATTTCGCAATTGAATATCTGACGAGATACACACTTCGCCTTCAGGAACATACCCAAAAGGGTGTCCAAAAGCAGTAATATCCAAATCATGTTGGCAAAGACCATCTGCTATAATGAGGTCTCCAATCTTAAGTTCATCACTTATAGCACCCGCAACACCAGAAAAAAGAAGTCTATCACAGCCAAATTTTTCTATGAGTATAGTAGCAGTCAGTGTGGCAAATACTTTACCTATTTTAGAATATGCCACTACTACATCTTGTCCGTTATAAGAGCCTTCATAGTATCTGTTTGCTGCATAAAGTGTCTCTTTAATGTTATCCAATTTATCCAAAATTGGCTCTATCTCTTCAGGCATTGCACCCATAATTGCTATTTTCACACTCAATCCTTTTGTTAGGTCAGCAACCGCAAAGGGTACTTCCTTTAGATGCCATACACTTATATGTTATTAATCACGCAAAGCGTGTCTGTCTCCATGAACGACCTTAAAAGCAAAGCGATTCGAGAATAGAGACGATTTTTTGTTTCGTTTTTTCTAAAAAAATGAAAAGAGAAACATCAGCACAAGTAAACTATTTGGAAATTTAGTAAAACCAAACACTAAAAATTATGAAAGTGAATTAATACCTTCAATAGCCACAGCCAAAGACTCCATATCTGAAACAACAAAATGAGGCTTCTTCGTGGCTCTACGATTCAGCCCTTTAAGTACCCCGCCATGTCCAAACTCAACATAACAGTCAACACTATCATCAAAAGTGGCAATGGACTGCTTATACAGTACAGGAGAAACTAGCTGTTTAGGAAGCAAATCCAATGCTTCTTCTTTTGTATTGTACATCTTAGCTGTTACATTTGAGACAACTGGTGCTATAAATTCATCTTTCAACATCTCTGTAAGTTTTGTAGCTAAAGGTTCTGTTGCACTCTCAAGTAGTGGGCAGTGGCTTGCCACTGACATATTGAGAAGCATTGCCCTTTTTGCTTTAGCCTCTTTTAAAATAGGGACCAACACTTCAAGGTCTGGTTTGATGCCGGCGATGACTATCTGTCCTGCAGCATTGTAGTTTACTGGCCATACTTTCATCCCTGCTTCTCTTTGTGCACCACATATCTCTTCTACCACTTCATCATCAAGCCCAAGCGATACCATCATCCCCACATCTTGACCTGCACACGCCTTAGCCATAAGCTTACCACGAAGGTTTACCAACTCTACCGCATCTATGGCATCTATGGCACCCACAGAGACCAAGGCAGAAAACTCGCCCAAAGAGTGGCCCAAAGCATATACAGGTTTGATAGGCATTTCATCTTCAAACAGTTTGTGTGCTATAGCAGATACAAGCAATATAGCTGGTTGTGTAAACTCTGTTTTTTCAAGTTTATCATTTTCAGTAAAAAGAAGTGTTTCAAAATCAATACCAGTTCTTTTACTAGCGTCTGTCACCATCTGCCTAGCAACATCAGAGTGGTTAAAAAAATCTTGCCCCATGCCTACTGCTTGTGAGCCTTGTCCTGGAAATAAAAATGCACATTTAATTGACATACCGTTATCCTTAAATTAAAAAATTAATGTATTTTACCATCTTTAAATTATGATATACCACTAATTATCCTCACTAAGTTATTTCCATCAATCAATACAATATCTTTACTCTCAATAAATTTATAACACTCTTTTGTAAAACGACTTGTTGTAACGATATAAGCTCTATCTACACTATGCTCATACATCAACCCATACATCTCTCTAACAACTTTTATAGTCACAACAGCATCGTCATACCGCTTGCACTGCACAATAGCAGAGACTCTTCTTTTTTTCATCCAAATATCCACACCACCGTCTGCACCTTTTTTGATATTACCTCGTGCTTTCCACCCTTGTTTTGTAAAAATCTCCATAGATAAAAGTTCAAAATCATCCCACGAGAGCCGTTTGAGTTTTTTTAAAGTTTTATTACTCTTAAGTAGACTCTTGTTATTTAGATTTTTAAACCACACTCTTATACTAAATAAAAAATATAATAAAAAAATGACCAACAGCGCAATAGACTGTATCTCTAATGTTGTATAGTTATGCATAGTAGAATTATAGTTAGAATATATAAGAGAGTGAAGAAATATGTCAATTAGACATATTTTTATCTATAGTTGGTAAAAAAGTTAGGCTACATACAAGCAGAGGAGTTTAACTCCCTTGCTTTGTTCTAGTGTGAACAACCACATCCTCCGTCACCTTCACCATGAGAACCACAACTTTCGCCTTGTGCCCCACCAACTTGACCAGAAGCTACTTCATCTTCTGTTGCTTCTCTTACATTCATAACAGTCACTGAGAACATCAAGTCTTTACCTGCTAATGGATGGTTAAAGTCTACATTGACCTCTTTGTCGTCAAAAGAGGCAACTGTAACTTGTACTGTTTCTCCATTTTCACCTTGACCATAAAGTGTCATGCCCTCTTTAAGGTCAACACCCTCAAACTGATCAGCAGGAAGCACTTGTTTTGCCTCTTCATTTACTTCACCATAAGCATCTGCAGCAGAGACCATAATATCTCCACTCTCATCTTTTTCCATACCAACAAGAGCATTTTCAAGACCAGGTATAACATGTCCTTTACCTGCAATAAACTCTAATGGCTCAGCGCCTTTATTACTATCTACAACTTCTGTTGTCCCTGCTTCTTTTACTTCATACTCTATTGCTACAACGCAATTTTCATTTGTGATTGTCATAATTTTTCCTAATATATTAAATTTACGCTATTTTAACTAAGCAAACTTTGGTAATGCTTAGAGTTATCTTATTTGCCCTGAGCCATAAATCTTATATTTATATGTTGTTAGCTCATTAACTCCCATTGGTCCTCTAGCATGTAATTTATTTGTACTTATTCCAACTTCTGCACCAAATCCAAACTCTCCACCATCAGTAAACTGTGTACTGACATTCAAATAAACACAAGCTGCATCTATAGAATTTAAAAAGTGTTCTGCTGTAGTGTAATTTTCAGTGACAATAGCTTCTGAGTGCTGTGAACCATATTTGGCTATATGTTCTATGGCTTCATCTACTCCATCTACAACCTTTATTGTCAATATATTATCTAGGTACTCTGTGGCATAATCTTCATCTGTAGCAATATTTATATCTATAATATTTTGCGTCTCTTCACATCCTCTTATTTCTGTGCCTTGAGCATCATACGCCTCTTTAATGCGTGGAAGTATCTCTGTAGCAATAGCTTTATCTACAAGTAGAGTCTCCAATGCTCCACAAATGCCTGTACGACGACACTTTGCATTTATCACAATATTGAGTGCTTTATCAAAATCGGCATCTCTATCTATATATGTGTGGCACAATCCTTTATTATGTTTCACTACAGGAACCGTAGAGTTAGTAGAAACATATTTAATCAACGCTTCTCCACCACGAGGTACTATCAAATCTACATAAGCATCTTGCTTGATTAGATTTGCTACACCCTCTCTTGAACTGTCAGGCAGTAACGCAATAGCCTCTTTTGGTATATTGTTGGCTATTAGTACAGACTGAAGCACTATGGCAATAGCTCTGTTTGAGTTCTCTGCCTCTTTCCCACCTTTCAAGATAGCAACATTGCCACTCTTAAAACATAGTGCTCCCACATCTGCTGTTACATTAGGACGGGATTCATAAATAACCCCTATCACACCAATAGGCACAGAAACTTTTTCTATTTTAAATCCTGCATCTGCATACCAGCCATCAAGCACACGCCCCACAGGATCTTTAAGTGCTGCTATCTCTTCTATGGCAACTGCCATCCCTTCTACACGACCTTCATCTAAAAGCAATCTGTCTTTGAGTGCCGATGTGAGATTGTTCGTTTGGGCATCTGCCATATCTAGCGCATTGGCTTTAAGTATCTCATCTGTATTGGTTCTCAATGCCTCTGCCATCTCTCTCAAAATTCTATTCTTTACAGTCCCACTCAAGGCAGAAATTACTCTACTTGATGCTTTGGCTTCTTGCAAAAATACTTCCATTATTTTCTTCCTAATATCTTAATTGTTTTATATTTTAACAAATAAATCTTAATAATGTTATAATCTATATAATTCAATATATAAGTGAGAAAATAATATGCAAACTATCACGTTTATAGGTAATGGCAATATGGGGTTTAGTATTGCTCAAGGTCTTAAAGGTAAATATAACATTGAAGTTGTTGGCAGAGACATGAACAAGCTTAATATATTTGAGGAAAATCTTAATACAAAAATAGATAAGTATCTTATGGATGATTTTGATGTAACTGGTAAAACTATACTTTTTTGCGTAAAACCTAATAACATAGAAGAGGTAAGCAAAAAATTAAAGGGGAAGGCTAGAGTAGTATTTTCTATATTGGCAGGAACCCCTCTTGACAAGCTGAAAAAAAACCTTAAAAGCAAAGCTGTTGTTAGGGCTATGCCAAATCTTGCAGCCCGACTAGAAGCTTCCATGACTACTCTTACGGGTGATCATAGATTCAAAAAAGAGGCAGAAAGTCTTTTTGGTGCTATTGGCAATACCTTGTGGCTAGAGAGCGAAAAAGAATTAAACATTGCTACAGCTTTAGCTGGCTCTGGTCCTGCCTATTTAGCTCTCATAGCAGAAGCGTTGGCAGATGGCGCAGTCAAGCAAGGTCTCAAAAGAGAAGATGCCATGAGCACGATGAAAGGTTTATTTTATGGGTTTGGTGCACTCATACAAGAGACGCATCCTGCCCTACTTAAAGATAGTGTTATGAGTCCTGGAGGAACAACTGCGGCAGGCTACACGGCATTAGAAAAAGGAGGGGTTAGGGCTGCTTGTATAGATGCTATAGAAAAAGCATACACTAGAACAAGCGAGTTATCTTCTTAGATAAATTTTTTTTAAATCTTCTCTTGCAAAAGGCATATAAGTATGCCTTGTAACAACTATTTTAGTTTTAAATGTTGACCATCTATAAATCACTGGAATATCTTTTGGGTCTATATGAATGCACCCGTGAGAGAGCCAATTTATACTACCTTTATGCAAGGCATGCCCACGGTTTGTAAACTTCATCATATAGTCCATATTGTTAATACCAGACTCATCTGGAAAATCTCTAGACATGTGATATCGTTTCTTTTGGATAATAGGAAAAACTCCTGAAGGACTTCTAAACTCCAGTGTCCCAGAGGTGATAACTCCACTCCACCAAACTGTTCCATCGCTATCTACAGCATAAAATCGTCCATCACTTCCTGCTTCTCTTACTGAGACAACAATAAAGTTTTTTCCTGTAAGATTTACAGTTTTCTCTTTTTTTGTCTTTAAATTTATTACTTTAAAAACCGTTTTAGCCATAGGGATAAGTTCATGAGTTAAAACTTTAATAGGCTTTTCCACATCCTCTTCTGATCCAAATATATCTACCGAAAAAAACAATACAATGCAGCAGATATATATTAGTCTCACTATAGTTTCTTTAGTTTTTCTTTTGCAATCTTCGCACTTTTTCTATCTTGATAATTTTCTATAATATTTTCATAAAAAATCCTAGCTTGTGCTTTGTCCCCACTCTTCTCTAAAGATATTGCCGTATGCAGCAGTAGAACATCAATATAGCTTGCTTTATCATAAAGTCCAGCACTCTTTTTAAAATAAAATATAGCATCTTTATACTTCTTTGTATAGTATGCTATCTCTCCTAGATAATAATTTGAGGCAGCAGGCTTATACCCTTCTGTATCGGTAACCATAAACCTCTTTTGTGCTTCATCGTAACGTTTTTTTGCAAAGAGCCTTGCTGCTTCACTGTATAGACTTGAAGTAGACTGCTTCTTCCATGACTCTTTAGGCATAGTTGTTTTATCAGAAACTTTTGGTGAAACTATATTTTTACCATTTAAAACCATTTGAAGTTCTTCTTTACTCACATAGTTGCTATTAATTTTATCTATCATCTCCCCAAGCTCTTTAAGTAATACCATATTGCCATTACCATCGGAGGAGACCGATTTGCCCTTTAAGTTTGAAATAGTAATATTTAATCCTTCTATAATAGAAGTTAAACCATCTATTCTTTCATTTTGTACGTCAATCCTTCGTTTTAAAAAATTAATGCTTCTTTGATTTTGGAGAACACTATTTTGCATAGACCCTGTACTCCGTGTTGATGTGCTGCCACCGTTATTAAATCCGTACGAAGAAGGTTCTGCTAGAAGTAGTCCTGTACCAAATATTAAAAATAAAAACAGACTAAAGATAGAGTTTTGCTTCATCTCTGTACTACTTAACCAAACGAAGATCAACTCTTCTGTTTTTGGCATAACATTCCTCTGTAATGCTACTGCACATAGGATTACTCTCTCCAAAACTTACAATTATCATATTGCTGCTACTTACTCCTTGCATTATCATACTGTCTTTTACCGCTTTTGCCCTTTTAAGACCCAATGCATAGTTATACTCATCTGTACCAAACTCATCACAATTACCTTCTATTTTTATCTTAGCATTATTGCCTATATGCACATTAGAGGAGATACGATTTTCCATCTCTGAAGATATACCATAGTCTCCAAACCTAAAATATATACTTTGAAATCCGTCACTACTGCTGTTGTAGTTTTTCATACCATCCGTACTTCCCCACGTGCCTGCTGTTGAACTATTTTGGTTTCCATATTTACTTTCATCTATAGTTACGGTATCGCCTACTATTTGTGTTGTATCTGAAATGTTATGTTTTCCTATATTTCTTCCATTTAAATTTGGTGCTTTTTTCTCACATCCATTTAAAAAGAGCATAATACCTATTGCTACTATCATTAGAGGTTTTTGCATTTTTATTTTTGTCATATTAATCCTTTTTAATCTAATTACCAATCAATTGATTGAATCTTTCGTCCTCTAAGTGGAAAAAGTAAACTTTGTTGAGTTGTGAAGTTCATATATCCTATTGAAGAGCTGTGTCCTCTATTTTTAATGAACATAATCACCGATCCATCTAAAGAAAATCTTGGGAACTGATTGCTTCCTGTTGTAGTAATAGGGCGTGTAGCTGAATCAGTAGAAGAGGTTAAATAAAGATTAAAAGTATTGTCTCCAAATGTATTTTTACTCTCTCTGCTTACATAAACAATTTTATCTTTATGGGTATCACATGAATTATTATTTTTCCCATGATATACTACCTGCGAAATGGCTCTAGAGTAAATATCTTTTTTAAAAATATTTGCATATCCAAGCCTATTAGAGACAAAAACTATACGACTCTCATTGTCTATATATTTACCGTTTACATCAATGCCATTAAAGCTTGTTACTCTTGTTTTTGACTTTGTTGCAAGATTTAACTCGTAGATATCAGCTTGTCCTTCTGGCGCCATAGTAAGTAGAAGTTTTGAGCCATCACTACTTACATCCGAACAGACTATCATGCCTTCTGAAGAAGCAATTTTCTCTTTGGCTCCTGTATAAATATTAATTTTGTATAGTGTAGGAAGCAAATTTCTGTAAGAGGTATAATAAAAACTCTTCTGACCTGCATCTGCCCATTTAGGAAAAAGGTTAAGCCCACCCCTGATAATCACTTTTTGGTAACTGAAAGTGTAATCAGATAAAAGTATTTCACTCTGTTTTGACGCAACATATCGTGAGAAAACTACATAACGACTTATCCAACTGATGTCTGGATATTTCAAAACTCTGTTGATATCAGAAACCGCTCTATGTGCCAAAAAGGGTGTTTTATCGACTCTAGGTATGGCATAACTTTTTCTAAATACTTCAGTACTGTCTGAAGCTTTTAAAAGACGCACAAGAAGCTTTGTGCCTGACTGCTGAGTGAGTGTATATTTTAACACATACTCTTTACTTTTAAGTGCTGGGAGAAGATAGTTTGAATCAATATCTCCCTTATAATGTGTTGTGTCTGCTAAAAAATGTCCAGATATCTTAAAATCTGCAAGCAAAATTTTAAAGAAATTTTCATTAACTACAGAAGAAGCATCTACAATAGCAATACGAGAACGCTGTTCCACATCCTTTTCTATTTTTAGTATCGCATCTACCGAAAATAGGTTTATTGATAATAATAAAATTAAAATATATTTCAAAGTATTTCCTCAGTATTTATCTTTTAATATGCATTGTATCAAGGGTGAGTTAAAATCTTCATTAATTAATATGAATTATATTTTTTAGTTTATACTAAAATAATAAAGATTGAATTTTACATAAACAATATTCTGCTGATATACTGTAAAAAGTTTAAATTATATACTCTGCTTCTTGGTGTCGATGACTTTTATAGATACCAAGAATACGTACATCTTCAGCAAAAAATGATACTTCTTTTAGTGCAAGCCTCAACACTTCTGAATCAATGTGTCCATCTATATCAACATGAAATTGACTTCCTTGCAACATCTCATTTCCCATGTAGCTTTCAATTTTCAGAAGATTAATACCGTTCATTGCAAAACCCCCAAGCACTCTATATAGAGATGCTGGTATATTTTTTACCTGAAACACCAATGAAGTAATATATTTTTTCTCTGGGTTGTATATTGGCACACTCTTCTCTTTAGAAAGTATAAAGAATCGTGTCGTATTTCCATGACTATCCTCAAAATTCTCTTTAATAATTTGCAGCTCATAAATATCTGCTGCAAGCTTTGAAGCAATGGCTGCTCGTTGAGTATCTTGTAGTTCAATCAGCTCTTTAGCTGCACCTGCTGTATCAAGCTTTGCTTCTGCTTTTAACCCTAAAGATATAATATTATTATGGCACTGTGCCAAAGCCTGAGGATGAGAAGCAACATACTTTAAGTTCTCCAATTTTGCATTAGGCAGAGCAAGCAGACAATGCGTGACCGGCTCAAAATATTCTCCAATCACATGAAGAGACATTTTAGGAATAAGTCTATATATCTCTTCTACTCTACCAGCCGTGGAGTTCTCCAATGGTATCATTGCCAAATCAGCATCTTCCTGCTCTACCATCCACATGGCTTCATGAAAAGTATCGCAAGCAATCGTATTGTATTGCCCATAGGCATTTTTACAAGCTTGTTCTGAATAAGCACCTTGAACACCTTGATATGCTATTGTTTTATACATCTTATCTCCTCTATACTACTCTTTTGCAATAAACTCTGCCTCAAACTGGTATGTTCTTTCACCCTTATGGCGTCCAAATCCTATAATTTGAAGTTGCTCCAAATACTCTATTAAGCCCATATTAAAATTTTCATTTCTTGAGGCAGATTTAACCTTAAACTTAAATGCCCCAGTAGGGTCAATATATAATAAAACTTTAACTTGTTGACCTGCATATTCACTCTGAGTAGGCCAACCTTCCAGCATGCTTTGTACTTTTGCCAAATATAAATTTTCAACACCGCTGTCGCTACTCTTTTGAACCTTCAACGAAGAGTTAATGCGTTCAGTTGCAGTTTTATGATTATCTGTTACTGTTATCAAACTGTTTTTAGTTGTTGTTTTTATAGGCTCATCTGTTACTATTATAGGATTTATTTTTTTAGTTGTTTGTATATTTGCAAAGAGTTCTGAAGTATTTTTTTTAGGTTTACTTAAACTTTTATCTGTTTTTTTTGGAATCTTTTTTACCACTTTTT
>JAUXGC010000193.1 GCA_030622375.1 Sulfurovum sp. | reverse complement strand
TTTATTTTCAGGAGTTAATCATGAACAACATGAGACGCGGATTTACAATGATCGAATTGGTTTTCGTTATTGTTATTATCGGGATTTTAGCGGCAGTGGCACTGCCAAGAATGGTAGGAATGAAAGAGTCTGCACATGCAGCAAAGGCAGTTGAGTTTGTTGCAAGTCTTAACAGTATTGTTGCCCCAAGTTTACAGTCTAAAGCAGCTGTAGGATTTGATGGTATTGTTACAGGAACTGGTGGATATATTGCAAGTCAATCTGCTACGGATAAGAAATATCTAGAATATTATATGGAGATTCCTAGTCAATTTGGAACTACAGTAGATCTTAGTGCTGGATGTGATGTTCCTACAGCAGCAAAGCCAACTAAAGTACTTTTAACTGATGCAACAAATGGAATTTATGTTGTTTGTAGAGATGGTAATGAGACAGATGTTATAAGATTCTGGGCTACTACACTAGGTGCTAGTTGGTCAGAAGACTTTAATGTTTCAAAGTCTATGTTAAAGTAGGTTTTATTTTCTTTATTCCCATGTGCTTACTGGGGAATACAGAGAGAGGAGTTAGCAGTCGTAAGGCTGTTTGACCCTCTCACAGATATTTTTTCAAAATATCCTCCCCCTTTTTTTAATATCTCTTTTATACCCAATATGATATCATTAAATAATAGACTATTGAAACTAAAGCAGTTTTTAGTATGTATACTATTTTATTTTTGAAGGAGTTGGTAAATGAGAAATGCTTTTACTATGATCGAACTGGTCTTTGTTATTACAGTGATCGGTATTTTGGCTGTTGTTGCTGTTCCTAAGTTGGCGCCTATCATCAATGATGCAAAAGATGCAAAAGGAAAAGCTACACTGGCATCGGTGAGGAGTGCACTTGCTACAGAAAGGCAGAAACTGATCCTTCAAGGTGAATTTGGTCAAATTAAAAAATTACGCAATGGTTCATCCGGAATATTTACTAATTTTGTTTATGATAAAGGGGGCAATGACGTAAACGGTAGTGAAGTATTGGAGTATGATGTCCAGCCTTGTGCAAGTACAAGCAGTAAAGGGTGTTGGAGTACAAGCGATGGTATAACTTATGGATATAAAACTTCAAGTACAGATTGTATATATAAAGTTGTAGGTAATCGTTTTGTAGATCAAACATCGGGTGGATGTAACGAACTTGAAAAATAAGTGATATAACCATCTATTGTTATCATACTATTTCTTACGCGTTCAAGTGCCCCGGCACTTATATATGGTTTGACTCGTTTCTGTCACCCTGGACGGTAATGCATATGTCAATATATCTTTCATAAAATAATTTCACAAAAACCGATCATATTATGATATAATCATCTGTATGAAAAATCATAAAATAAAAAGATATGAAGCCATAGCAACAGAATATTTTTGGGAGTATCATTTCTCGGCTAAAGAGATTGAAAACCTTTTTAAAAGCGATGATAAACAAAAGAGACAATTTCTTTTTGAAAAAATACTGCTTAATAGCCCTGAACTTTTTCAGGGTATGGAATTATTTGATAAAACAATGCTTCAAACATTGCTGGATGATTATAAAGTACCTTATTTCAATAAAGAGTATATCGGTAGACGTAAAAATATGCTAGAGTATTATTTTTTTAATAAACCACTAGAAATAGATGAGTTAAAATGGAGTGCATAGACTATAAAAAACTCTATAAATTACAAGATAGAGTACTGGAACTTATTTTTTCTTTAGAGCAGGAGTTCTATCTTACCGGTGGAACTTGTTTGAGCCGCTTTTATAAAGAAAAACGTTACTCGGATGATTTAGATTTTTTTACCAATAGCTCTGCTAGATTTGGATTTTCTGTTAAAAATATAAAAGCTATACTATTAGAACACTTTGAGCTTATAGTTGAAGTTGAGACAAAAGATTTTATAAGATTCAAGGTGGATAACTTACTACAAATAGACTTTGTAAATGACAGAGTACCTAGATATAAAGATGTAGTGGTATTAGAAAATGGATACATCATCGATAGCATAGAAAATATTTTAAGTAATAAAATAACAGCTGTAATAGGTAGAGATAACCCAAAAGATATATTTGATATATATTTAATTTGCAAGTTCTATGCCTTTGATTGGAAAGTAATATTAGATGCTTCATTAGAAAAAGCAAGTTATAGCCACGATGAACTTATAGTAAGACTTAAAAGTTTTCCTTCATCGTTACTTGAAAACATTAACCTTATAGATAAAGCATTTTTAGATAATTTTGTAGATGGATTTTCTTTGATAGTTGAAGAGATAAATCATAAAACAATGCATATAGTCCCTAATGTTAAATAGTCTTATAGTCAATATAATGAAGTTATGAACCATTACCAAATAGCACTACTACGCTCATCTGCCCCAGTACTGACCTATGGTTGTGAACAAGAAATAGCCATAGGCACAGCAGTCTCCGTACCCCTAAAAACCACACTCAAAGAGGCAGTGGTCATAGCAGAAGTGAAAAAACCAGAGTTTGAGACAGCTGAGATAGAGTCTGTTTCAGACAGATTTTACAGTGATGAACAGATGGAGATAGCGAAGTTTATTTCGAAGTATTATTTTTCTTCTTTTGGGGAGGCAGTTTCTTTGTTTTTGCCTTTTACCGTAGGGGCGAACCTATGTGTTC
>JAUXGC010000090.1 GCA_030622375.1 Sulfurovum sp. | reverse complement strand
CTGAAAAAGAGGACGAGAAGTAGTCCTATGTTTAAAAATAAAAGTACCGATACGGGCAGTAATTTTTGGATATCTTATGCAGACTTGATGGCAGGGTTGCTTTTTGTTTTTATTTTGCTTATAGGGGCTATTGTCTCTAAGTCTATTATTTTAAAATCAGATCTCATAGACAAAAAGATAAAAATCAATAATATGAGTGCTACATTGAGTAAAAGTCAAGCACTTGTAGGAGAAAAAAGTAAGTATCTTGATGAGAGTAAAAAAACCCTTACTCTCAAAAAAGATGAAATTAAAAAACTAAACAAGATGCTTCTTGATGCCAATACTCAACAGGATTTTTTAAGCAAAAAGATTTTTATTGTACAGAATCTTCTTAATGAAACCAATGCAACATTAGGCAAACGTAATAAATCATTAAGGGAGTATGAGGGCAAAGTTGTCATACTTTCGGACCAACTTACTGAAACAAATAAGACAGTGCAGCAAAAAGATGAAATGGTCTTGAAGCTACTTAATGCACTTGATGAAAAAGCTACAAGGTATGATACCCTTGTGGAAAACCTTCAAAAACAAAAAGCTAAAATAAAATCACTTACTGGTATTAAACTTAAAGTTGTTGCGGCACTTAAAGAGGAGTTGGGTAATAATATAGCCATAGATAAAAAAAGTGGGTCACTCAGATTGGCTTCAAATATTCTTTTTGATAGAGGCAGTGCAGAGCTTAAAGTAGAATCCAAATCCGAACTTAAGCAAGCTTTCGAAGAGTATATAGGTGCCTTGATAACTAATCCTAAGATTAGGCCTCATATAGATAGGATAATCATAGAAGGACATACAGATAGTGATGGTGGTTATCTTTACAACTTAAATCTTTCACAAAAACGTGCTTTTGCTGTTATGAATTTTCTTCTTGCCTCAAGTTTTGTTAAAGTGCACAATATTGAGACTCTAATGACAGCTTCTGGACGAGCCTACTTAGACTCCATTGTGGTAAATGGAAAAGAAGATAAAGATGCTTCAAGGCGTATTGAGATTAAGTTTAGACTTAAAAACGAAGATGCAATGGAAGAGATAGAAAAGATTTTAGATGCGGAGTGATTTTAATCCTATCCATCTTAAAGAAGCAAACAAGATACTCTCTAGATACCTTGAAGCAATAATCGATGAAAAAAAAGATACTACAGTAAAAATAGATAAAGAGACTTCTTTATGGAAAAAATTTTTACAATTATTTAGAAAGTAATATCTATTTTATTTTTAGTCTTTTTCTTTTTCTATATACTTTAAAGGCTTTAATATTTTTTAAGTGATCTTTGTAGTTAGCTGAAAAGTTATGCTCTCCACTTTTATTTAACATAAAAAAAAGATACTCACTGTTTTTGGGAGATATTGATGCCTTAAGTGCATCAATGGTTACTGAGCTAAGAGGATATGGCGGTAAACCTTTGTGTTTGTAAGTATTGTAAGGAGATGTATCGCTTTTTATACGCTCTGAAGTAACTATAGTATGAGAGTATTTCCCATAATTTAGCGTGCTGTCCATTTGTAGTTTCATTCCTTTGTCTAGGCGATTATAAATAACAGAAGATATATATGGCATCTCTACTACAGAATTGCTCTCTTTTTGGATAATAGAGGCTATGGTTAGTAAAATTTCCAGTGTATAAACATCTGTTTTTCCTCCCAAATACTCTTGTTCAAAATCTTCTAATAGTTTATTTGAGACATTAAAGAGATAAGAGATGGTATGGTTCTCATCTGCCTTACGGGCTATGCTGTAGCGTTGAGCAAAAATATTTGCCTCACGAAACTGTGCAAGAGAATCATAATGTGTGTGAAGCTTCTCTTCATCTAATTTCATGTCTTTGGCTAAACGCTTTATAAGCTCTTTAGATGTTTCTCCTGCATAGATAACAATATCCATTGTTTCAGCTTTTTTATTATGAAGGTATTGAAAAAAAAGTAACCTACCATATTTATTGGGCTTGAGGTTGTACCAACCTTTTTCAGGAGTGTGTATAAGACCTAGCATAAACTTGTCTAGCCATGTTACACTGTAGCCATTTTCTTTTAGAGTGTAAACAACTTTATCAATATTAGAAGAGGAGATATATAAGGTTTTAGTGTCATGATTTGGTGAAATAAAGTTGTAAAATATAATAAGTAGTACAAAGGCTACAAAGAACTCAACATAGAGTACAAAACGTCTGTATTTGGCTGATATTATATGTTTCATTGTTAAAAAGTATATCATATAATAAAGTAATTTAAGTGAATATAGTCTATTTGTATATAAATAGCTTGACATTAGGTAACAAAAAGTTTTATAATATGTGCACCAAAATAAAAAGGAGTCATAATGGCTAAAGATACAAAAAAGAAAGATGACAAGAAAAAAGCAAAAAAAGCTTTATTGAAAGCTAAGAAGAAAAGTGCTAAGAAAAAAGCTAAGAAAAAAGTAAATAAGAAAAGCACAAAAAAAGCTAAGAAAAAAAGCACAAAAAAATCTAAAAAATAAAGAACGTTTTTTTACGTTACTAGCTGTCCAAAAGTTCTTTGTGTATTATTATGATACCATCATGGTCAGCTAGTATATGTTCCCCCTCTCTAAAAACAACACCTCCAAAAGAAATTTCTATACCTCTTTGTCCAGCTTGTTTATCATGACTTTTGCGCGAACATGTACCTAATGCCCAAAGTCCTACTGGAACAGTAGTTGTGATATGCGTATCACGTACGTATCCATTGATAAGTATACCTTTCCAGTTATTTTCTAAAGCAAACTTCATCAGATTTTCTCCGACAACGGCATAGTAGGTAGCACCTACATCAACTACAGCAATACGCCCTCGACCTGGCTCCTTGAGCATAGTAATTAGATCGGAGTTCTCATCATTAAGTTTAATGGTCGCAATAGCTCCTCGACATTTCTCTATGCCCCCATATGATTTGTAATTATGCGATAGTACTTGTACATTTTTATGGTGCTCATCACATATGTCAGCAGTAAAAAAGTTCATTGCTATTTTCTCTCTTTAGTATAATATTTTAAAGATTATACTAAAAAAAATCTATAATTAGATAGAATTATATAAGTAATTATAAAAAGATATAGATAAAGTAGATATATGAAAGTAGTAACAGGTGTAGTTGGTAATGATATTCATGTAGTAGCCAATAGGCTCATAGATATTTCACTTCAAGAGAGAGGATTTGAGGTTTTTAACCTTGGAGTCAATACATATCTTGAAGAGTTTATGGATGCAGTGATAGAAACAGATGCTGATGTGTTGCTTGTCTCTTCACTTAATGGTGAAGCGGAAGGGTGGTGTCGTGATCTTCAAATACTTAAAAGCCAATATGATTTTTGTGATGTTGTTTTTATGATTGGAGGCAATCTTGGGGTGGGTGAGATGGACTCTCAAGCATTGGTACCCAAGTTTCAGAGCTATGGCTTTGATTTGGTTTTTCATCAGGTAGATCTTAATGAGGGACTTGATTGTCTTGAAGCTTTTTTGGAGGTACACCGATGAGCCTGCTACAACGAGAACGTGATATCATAGTTAAAAATGAGTATATAGACCGGTTTGATTTTGAGGAGGTTGAATCGTTCATTAAAGGGGCAAGCAAGGACCTTTTTATCTCCCATAAATTCAAAACTTCCAATGAAATGTTAGTACAGCCACGCGGTGGGTTCCCTACCTATGATAAAGTATTTCAACTCTACAGAGAGTTTAAAGATGCCAATGTTGATGTCCTTCCCCTCACCATAGACTCCAATACGCGCCTTAACGACTATGCAAGTGCTAAAAAAATGTTAGCACTCTCTGAAGAGAATGATGTAGATATGCTTAATGGCTATCCATTGATTAATCATGGCTACAGAACAACACGTAAGATGATTACCCATTATAATACCCCTGTAAGTTTGCGTCATGGTACACCAGATGCTAGACTACTGGTTGAGACAGCTCTTGCTTCAGGGATTTTTGAGATAGAGGGCGGTCCTATCACTTATCTGTTGCCTTACTCCAAAAATTTCCCATTAGATAAGGCATTTTTGTATTGGAAATATGTAGAGCGTGTTTGTGCCAAATACTCCAAACTTAATGAACCAATCAACCGTGAGTCATTTGGACCACTCTCTGCGACACTGCAACCACCAGCAGTGGTTATAGTTATCCAGATATTGGAAATGTTACTTTCGTTAGAGGAGAGTGTAAAATCTTTCTCTGTTAGTTTTTCTCAAACAGGTTCGATGATACAAGATATCGTCTCTTCCAATGTTATCAAGAAACTTTCGCGTAAGTATGCAGATAAGTTTGGTCATCATGATGCAAGGATCAATCTTGTCTATCATCAATGGATGGGAGCATTTCCTAGAAACAAAGAGTATTCAGACTCACTCATCAACACGTCAACCGTAATCGCTGCGATGGTTGGTGCAGATAAAATTATTACTAAAACACGCAATGAAGCGTTTGGTATACCCACCAAGGAAGCAAATGCAATGGCAGTAGCAAATGTCAAATATACCTTGGGTATGCTCAAAGGACTACCTAAAGTAGGAGATGAAGATGAAGAGGAAAATCTAACAAATGAAGTAGATGAAATCCTTGAAGCAGTCTTTAATGATGGTGCAGATACGCTTTGGAGACAGGTATTTAACTCTATTAAAAATGGTTACATAGATATTCCATTTTCGCCACATATCATCAATGCCAACAAGGTGATTACTATTCGTGATCCTCAGAGTAATGTCCGTATTTTAAAAAGAGGAAACCTCCCTATTTCAGATAGAAGTTTTGCTTTTGAACAGTCAAAAATTAAACTTTCCAAAGATCAAAAAGTGGTAGATAAAATTATTCAAGACATAGGGATTATGTTATGAATAAACTGTTTATAGATATAGGAAGTACATATTTTAAGGTGGCTCAAAACGGTAAAATTGATCAGTATTTTAGAGATTTTAATAAAAATATACTTAATGATTTAACCAACAAGTGTACTGACGTGGTCAGCCTCTATGCCAAAGAAGACATCTATATCTGCTCTTCAGCCAATGGTGGACTAAGTACACTGATTATTGGACTGACTAACTCATTTAGCCTAAAATATGCGATTAATATAGCATTTAATTCAGGAATAAATATTATTGATACTGTGCTTTACCCAAAGATAGAAAGTGAAATAGTACCGAGGGAGACAATTGATGTTGTGATTGTAGTTGGAGGGATAGATAGTGTGGAAAAATTATTTAACGAAAAATTATTAACGTATCTAGAGAAGATAAATTATCAAAACATAGTCTATGTTGGAAGTCAAAAGAGCGGGGCTTTTTTAGAAAAAAATCTTGAAAATATAGTATTTCTTGAAAATATTATCTCTAATAAGCTCAAAATTCAAGAAGATTCACTAAAAAACTACCTAACTGATCTCTATCAGGATGATATTGTAGG
>JAUXGC010000096.1 GCA_030622375.1 Sulfurovum sp. | reverse complement strand
TTGAACTTTACGCTGCTTATGATAGTTCCGGATTTGACTACTGGATAAAATGTCAAGTAGAATGTAACTACATTACACTTATAATGATTTTAAAAAAAGAATTAGATATAGAAGAGCAAAATTTATTAGCTTCAAAAATTAGAGACTTTCAAGAAAAGTTAAATGAATATGACGCAGTAAGAAACGCTTATGAGAATGAACAAAGAGAGGTAAACAAATGAAATTACTAGACGCAGAAAAACAGCATAGTAAGCACCCTACAACTTTTCACATCCCTTCAAGAGAGGAAAGAGAAAATGTTAGTGTGGGGATGTTTGTTAAATTAGTATTTAACGAAAGTGAAAGAATGTGGGTGATAGTTACTAAAATAGAAAAGAATCATTTTATTGGAACTCTTGATAATGATCCTACTGTAGTAGATTTAAAGTGTGGGGATGAAATAGAGTTTAAATCAAAACATATTATAGGAGTTATAAAATGAAATTAGACTACACGAACATGATCCAGTTAGTAAGGATTAGACAAAAACAAATAAAAGATGTGTCTTTAGAACTCGAAAATTACAATACGGAATTTGTTTTACTAGAAAAAGTAGAAAAAGATTTAGCAAAACTGATCGTGAACCAAAGGATAAAAGATGATTAAAAAACTAGCCACAATAACTAAAGCGGGGTTAGAAATTAAAAATAGAGGTATATTAACCTTCTGGTTGATGGTTGACTATGAGGACGGGTTATCGCAAGGTGTAGGAGGTAACGCCTTGGATCAATATGATAAAAAACTTAAAACCCGTGTGGGTACAACTTACGGTACACAAATGATAATAGAATTATTACAACTACTTGATGTTAATAACCTACACGAAGCAACAGGTCAAAATATTTGGGTATTAGGAAAGGACGAGGGATTTAATTTCAAGCCTTTAGGTATTCAAGCATTAAGAAATGGTACGGGCAAAAAACTTATTTTTAGTGAGGTAGCACGATGATTAAAGCAGCAATAATATTAGTAGTAGTAACGGCTTTTAAGGATTATCCAACTTTAATCCCTCTTGCAGCAATTTTTGTAATGGGGAGTTTGTAATGCCTTTTAAAAGTGAAAATATAAAGATAGCAGGTACTAAACATGATAGAAGGAAAGATAAAATGATAGTACAAAAAACAGTTAAAGCAAAATACGTGACTTTTGATATAAGAGTTACAGAAGATCAAAGAGATATTTTCAGAAAATATTGTAAAGATAATAAGATTATTATGTCTGAGACTTTCAGTAATTATATTAACAGTCTGTTAAATGGTGATTATACCCCTACGATCAAACAGAACCCACGAAATAAGGCAAAGTTTGGGAATATTGGAATACGAGGTAGGGTAGAGGATAAAAAACGCTTAACGGCTTATTGTAGTGAACATGATCTTAGGATGAGTGATATTGTCTTTGGTATTGTTAACGATATTACAAGGGGAGAGTTAATAAAATGACTGTAGAAGCCACTTTTGTCAAAAGATCCTATCAGCATCATAGCAATATAGAGTATCTGCTTTTTTGTAATATAAAAGTGGGTGGTGAGTTTATGACAGATCACAAATGGATTAAAGCATCATTACGACTGAATAGTGTGAAATTGCATAGGGGGATGAAGATTAAATTTTCGGCAAGGATGAAAACCTATCTTGATAGTAAAGATGTTACTAAAAATAAGATAGGCTTTAATCGTATTAGGAATGTTAAGGTTGTTTAAAATAAGAGGCTCTTAAATACAATGTATCACGTGTATCACAATGTATCTTTAGCAAGTGATACACTTTTTGCAAGCCACAGCGTGCTTTGCGAGTAGTGTATCAATGTATCACCTTCTTTATATCTTAGGAAAGAAAAGAAGTAAAGGTGTAGGTGTAAAAAACACCTAGACATAGGAAAAAATACAGGGGGAGTATAGGGGGTAGGTGATTCTTGTGTACAAACTACTCAAACATCGGTGTGGTGGGGCTTTGCGGGGAGATACAATGCTGATACAGCGCTGATACTTGCGATACACGTGATACACATTAAATTTAACACCCCCTTATAAGGGACGTTAAATTCTATAGGCGTTATATAACACCTCCTTAATTCTAAGGCTCTTTCTTTTAGTGTCCATTAAATTTAACACCTCCCTAGAACTTTTGTGATTAAGTTTGCTAATATCGTTCTTTGCAAACATAGTTTTAAGGAAATGTTCCTTAGCTAACCCCAATTTCTTAATAAATAACTCACCCTCTTTTAGTATATACAGATCATTTATCTCTTCCCTATCACCACTAAATGTACTCAATTTCATTTTAATTTCGCTGTAATATTGCTCACGAACTTCAGCAACACTACTCATTATGTCCTCAGCTTTTAGTATGTGTGAGCCTCTAAATTTATTCAATACTTCATTTGCTTTAATAGAAGATTTATTTTCACCTAAAGATAAATAATGTTTAACTCCTTTTAAAATATAATCATAAACGTACCATCTAATCACATCTCTGTAATAATTATTGTTCTTATTATACAAGTCACGCTCAGTCAATACGCCGTCTAAATCCATCATCATAAATCTATTTGCAAACTGTTTCTCTGCACCACTGTCACCTACTAGACTATTTACATTCTCTGCGCTTAAAAAGACTTTTGCATATAAATCAACCTCAACCCTTGCCTGACCTTTTGGTGCTAGTATCAAGCTGTGTGTGATATCCTTTAATTCAGACACAGCACCTTTAAACTCTTCAAAGATAGTTATCCATGAAGTATAAAAATCATCCCCCATAAGACCTGAAGGATCTCCACCCATAGCCTTTTTTAATTCCTTCTCTTTCAACATAGTAGTAATACCCAATGAACCAAGAACTCCAACAAAGAAAAAGCTTTTACCCCAATCACTTATACACTTCATCCATAAATAGGCTTTCTTCCTATCTGCCCCAAAACGAGCAGCTAACATTACATCAAGTACATCATCAAGTTCTTTAAAATGTTCCTTGTAATCATCTATAATAATATTATCAATCACTTTTTTCGGTGCTTTGGGTATTACATTTTTAGTGATCACAATCATAGTTGAACCCTCAAACTCAACGCCATTTTCACCAAATGGATTTACCTTCACTCTCATAGTCTTATATTGATGATGAAACATCACCCAATCCAACATACGCTTATGAATAAATTTCCAATACTCTTTTTCCTTTGGTTGCTTCAATACACTATTTTTAGCTAACCACTCATCAATAACCTGTAGGGACTCCTCACTCTCATCAGCTTTTATATTATAAGTCTTGAAAAAATTAGCTGCGTCCATCTTAGCAAAATCACGTATAATTCCACTGCTGCTCACCCATCTAAACTTACCTGAACTCACATCATAACCGGTGTTTTGTAAATACGCTTTTACTGCAATTTTATTTATAGGGGCATCCCCCATCCAGGATTCATAGTGGAACGTATTAACTAACTTTTTATCTACAACCGGTGCTACATACTCTTTACTCGCAACACTTACCCCTTCCTTTTTACTGAATGTATTTTTAGCAACGGCAATAGGTAGTCTACCTTTACAGCTTGATCCTCCACAATGAAAGTAAACCCTCCCTCCCTCCAATGATGCGTGACCATACCCAAGTGTATGTTGTCCACCACCCCCTCCATGATCTTCATTGTGATAAACACAACCCAACTGACTCCATGTAGGGTTTTTATCCTTACTCTCTAATATTACTTCCTCTATCTCTTTCAAGGTAAGGAAACCGCCCTCGGTAGCAACTACTGAATCGCCCCCTACCAAAGTAACTTTATCTGTTTCTTCTACAATTATTGGAGCAGATATTTCACCCTCTAATATCACACCGTTCTTAGTATTCACAGTAGTTGATTTATATACTTTATTTTTAGGATAATCAGAATCAATCACTTTAATGAGTTTAAGAGATTTACCCTCATTCACAATAGAGTTTTTGTTTCTCCCATAAGGATTGAAATTTTGTACGCAATTAATGATTGTTTTATCATCTTTAATAAACCCTAAATATAACCTCTCAACAACCTCACTCATCTGCTTTTTATACCCTTCAATCTTTTGAGAGATATTTTTAGTCTTTACAAAGATATGTCTTTTATAAGACTTATCCACTTTGTTCCATGATGTGCTAGGTACATCTATATAGTAGTAAGGTTCTAGTATTTTACGAACCTTCATCAACTCTTCCATATCATCATCTATGTCTACTCGAAACCAGTTATATATAGTAGTCACACTTGCATACTCCCTATGTCCACCCTTCACACTCACAGCTATCGTAGCATGAGTATTAAGATAATCTATAAATTCATTTGCATCTGTTGTCTCAAATGCTTTAAAACCGTAGGTCGCCGCTTTAGCTTTAGGTATTTCAACTGTGCCTGATATTTGAAATTTACTCATCTCCCACCTTTTTTTAAATTATCCCTAATAGGTAACATCTCCATCGTTGCATAATCAGCGTGATAAAGAACCCAACTAAGATTTATATCACTATTTGTAAATTTTTCACCTGTACTATTAACTAAATGATATAAATTGTCAAAAGAAATATTCTCTTTTTTTACCCAATCTCTAACTAGCTTCCAAAAAGCATAGATATGATCTACATGAAGTTGTGTATTACCCACTTCATTTGCATCCATTCTCACTGCTTTAACTTGATCATTTATTAATAGTCTGAGTGTATGATTAATTCTATCTCTTTTAGGATTAGCAGATAATAATTTACTTGTACCTATTTCAACCCACACCTTAGTTTTTTTATTTTTAACAAAAAAACAAACATTATCAAATCGAGAGTGTTTACCTACCCTCAATCCTTTGTGTTTATTTAACCACTCTAAATCATAATAAAATTGTTGAAATTCATCCCACATAAATTCTTTATCTTTTTTAGAAACCTTACCATTTTTTTGTAGTAGTATTCTCGAATACTCTTTTTTGCGTTCTACTTTAGTCATTACTCATTCTCTTTTATATATGTTAAAACTGCAACACGTAAAAAAGGTGACATTCTGTAGTTGTTTTCTTTAACATATTTTTGCATAAGCTCATACTCATCTTCATCTAGTTTAAATGTAAGTGATCTCACTTTTGGTTTCTCTATCTCAGGTATTTCTATTTTTTTCATACTATTCCTTTTATTTTGATGAGAGTAGTATC